>NZ_JBCLVN010000058.1:0-39810 GCF_039548315.1 Cellulomonas olei | reverse complement strand
ACCAGCCGCGCGAGCGACTCCACCCGCCGCCCCGGTGCACGTTCGGAGGCTCCCAACGTGCTCGGAGAGGTGCGCGCGTCATCGAGGTGGTCCGCGGACACCTCCGAGAGCACGCGGGCCCCTCCGAGCACGCTCGGAGCCTCCGAACGGGGACGCTGGGAGTGGCGTGGGAGTGGCGCCGCGCGGGTGTGCGGCGCTGACCGGCGCGGACGCCCGGCGGCGGGCACACTGGCCCCATGGCCGACCTGCCCCAGGACGCCGCCGACCCCGCAGGCGGCGCGCCCGCCCCGGCGCCCCCCGCCGACGACGCGGGAGCGGCTCTCCTCGGCCCCGTCGAGCAGGTGCACCTGCGCCTCCGCGAGCTCGCGCTGCCGCTGGAGGTCCCCGGCGCCGCGCAGGCGCGCGCGATCCGGGAGGCGGCGGCCCGCCAGGTCGACGACTACCTGCTGCCACGTCTGCGGTCGGCGGCGGCGCCGCTGCTCGTCGTCGTCGGCGGCTCCACCGGCGCGGGCAAGTCGACCCTGGTGAACTCGCTGCTCGGCGCGACCGTGACCGACCCCGGGGTGCTGCGGCCGACGACGCGCGCGCCCGTCCTGGTGCACCACCCGCTGGACGGCGCGTGGTTCTCGGGTGACCGGGTGCTGCCCGGGCTGGCGCGCGTGACCGGGTCGGCGCCGACGGCCCCTGCCGCGGAGCCCCGGGAGAACCGGCCGACGGACCGACCGACGGACCGACCGCCCGCGCCGGCCGTGCGGCTGGTGCCGAGCGAGGCGCTGCCGCGCGGGATGGCGCTGCTCGACGCGCCGGACGTGGACTCCGTGGAGGCGGCGAACCGGGCCCTGGCCGCGCAGCTGCTCGCGGCGGCGGACCTCTGGCTGTTCGTCACCACCGCCGCGCGGTACGCCGACGCGGTGCCGTGGGAGCTGCTGCACGACGCCGCCGCCCGGCACGCCGTGGTCGCGCTCGTCGTCGACCGCGTGGACCCGGGCGCCGAGGCCGCGGTGGCGGACCTGCGCCGGATGCTCGACGAGCACGGGCTGGCGGGCGCGCCGTCGTTCGCGCTGCCGGAGGGGCTCGACGCGGACGGCCTGCTGCCGGAGGCCGCGGTGGGGGAGCTCGCGGCATGGTTGTCGGACCTCGGCGGCGACGTGGGCGCCCGGCAGGAGGTGGCGCGCGCGACGCGGGACGGGGCGGTCGCGGAGCTCGTGCGCCGCGCCCTGGCGCTGGCGGACGCCGCGGATGCCCAGGTCGACACCTCGGCGAGGCTCCGCGAGTCCGTGACCCGCGCGTACGGCGAGGCCGGCCGGCAGGTCGCCGCGGCGACGTCCGACGGCGCCCTGCTGCGCGGGGAGGTGCTGGCCCGCTGGCAGGAGCTCGTCGGCACGGGCGACCTGCTGCGTGCCGTGGAGCGAGGCGTCGGGCGGCTGCGGGACGCGGTGACGGGGTTCCTGCGCGGGCGGCCGGCGCCGGTCCCGCCGGTCGAGCAGGCGATCGCGCACGGGCTGGCGGCCGTCGTGCTCGATGCGGCGGACGGGGCCGCGGAGCGCACCCACGCGGCCTGGCGCGGTGACCCCGCGGGCGAGGCGCTGCTGCCCGACCTCGGGCTGTCGCGGTCGTCGGCGTCGCTGCGGGCCACGGTCGACGCTGAGGTCCGCGCGTGGCAGGGCGACGTGCTCGACCTGGTGCGCGAGCAGGGCGAGCGCCGGCGCGGGGCCGCGCGGGCGCTGTCGTTCGGGCTGAACGCCCTGGGCGTGAGCCTCATGGTGGTGGTGTTCGCGTCCACCGGCGGGCTCACGGGCGTCGAGGTGGGTATCGCGGGCGGCACGGCCCTGGTCGCCCAGCGGCTGCTGGAGGCCGTCTTCGGTGACGACGCGGTGCGCCGGCTCACGGTCGCGGCCCGCGAGCGCCTGGACACGCGGGTGTCGCAGCTGCTGGCGGCGGAGGCGGAGCGGTTCACGGCACAGCTCGACGCGCTGGGTGCGTCCTCCGGCGACGCCCTCCGTGCGGCCGGCCTCGCCCTGCAGGAGGCGGCCCGGCGGCACGTCCCGGGACCACCCGCGCCGGGGGCGGACGACGACGCCGCGCTCACGCGGGGTGCCCGCGCGGCGCAGGCGCCCGGTTCGGGCCGGGTGGTGCTGCGGGGCGCCGCCGCCTGGCGCGCGGTGGCGGCCTCGCCCGGACGCGGCGGGGTCGGGGACGGTGCGCCCACGGGGCACCCCGACGGAGCCGCCGCCGCGCCTTCGCGTCCGGGGTTCTGGCGCCGCCTGCTCGGGCGTGGGGGTGCGGGGTGAGCGCGACGCCGGCCGAGCGGGTGGCCGCGCTCGACCGTGCGCTGACGGCGGGTGAGGGCCGGCTGCCGCGCGAGGTGGTCGACGCGGGTCGTGCCGTCGTGGCGCGCGCGGGGGAGCGGGCCGCGCTGTCGGCGGAGCACACGGTGGTGGCGCTCGCCGGGGCGACCGGGTCGGGCAAGTCCTCGCTGCTCAACGCCCTGGCCGGTGAGGAGGTCGCCCGCACGGGCGTGCAGCGGCCGACCACCTCCGAGGCGCTGGCCGTGGTGCGGGGACCGGGCGCGGGCCCGCTGCTCGACTGGCTGGGTGTGCGGCGCCGGCACGAGCTGGCGGGCGGCCGTCCGCGCCGCGGCGCGGGGCTGGTGCTGCTCGACCTGCCGGACCACGACTCGGTGGTGACCGAGCACCGGCTGCGCGCCGAGCACCTCGTCGACCGCGTCGACCTGCTCGTCTGGGTGGTGGACCCGCAGAAGTACGCCGACGCCGTGCTGCACGAGCGCTACCTGCGCCCGCTGGCACGGCACGCCGACGTCCTGGTGCTGGCGCTCAACCAGGCCGACCGGCTCTCGGCCGCCGAGGTGGACGCCGTGCTCGCCGACCTGCGACGGCTGACGGCGCTGGACGGTCCGGCGGGCGCCCGCGTGCTGGCCGTCTCGGCGCGGACGGGCCTGGGCCTCGACCGCCTCGGTGCGCTGCTCGACGAGGCCGCGGAGCGCCGGGAGGCGGCGACCCGGCGCCTCACCGCGGACGTCGAGGTCGTGGCGCTGCGCGTGCTCGAGGCGTGCGGCGACGACGTCGGCTCCGCGCGGCAGCGCCTGCTGCCGTCGCGCGGCACCGCGACGGCATCGGGGAGGACGGACCGCGCCGCCCCGCCCCCGGAGCTCGTCGCGGCGCTGGCCGACGCCGCCGGTGTGCCGGTCGTCGTCGAGGCGACACGTCGGTCCGCGGTGCGGCGCGCGACCGCGGCGGCCGGCTGGCCGCCGGTGCGGTGGCTCCAGCGCCTGCGCCCCGACCCGCTGCGGCGGCTCCACCTCGGCGCGGGTTCCGTCGGTGCGGGTTCCGTCGGGCCGGGAGCCTCGGGTGCTGGTGCTGGTGCTGCCGCTCCCGCCGGGCGCACCTCGCTGCCCGCACCCGGCCCCGCCACCCGGGCCGCGGCCGCCACCGCGGTGCGGCGGTCGCTCGACGCCGCGACGGCGGGCGTGCCGGACGCGTGGGCGCTCGCCGTGCGGTCGTCGGTCGGCGACCCGGACCTCGCCAGCCCGCTCGACGCCGCGGTCTCGTCGACCCCGCTGCTGCCGGACCGGGTGCCGTGGTGGGCGAGGGCGGCGAACGTGGCGCAGACCGTGCTGCTGACGGCCGCCGCTGCCGGGGCGCTCTGGCTCGGGGTGCTGGCCGTCCTGGCCTACCTGCGGCTGCCCGAGCCCCGCACGCCCCAGTGGGGACCGCTGCCCGTGCCCACGGCCCTGCTCGGCGGCGGCCTCCTCGTGGGCGTCGCCCTCGCGCTGCTCGCCGGGGCGCTCGCCCGGTTGACCGCCCGACGCCGCGCGCGGGTGGTGCGCGCGCGTCTGCTGGGCGCCGTGGCGGAGGTGGCCCGCGACCGCGTCACCGGGCCTGCGGCGGCGGTGCTGGACGACCTGGACGCGTGCCGCACGCAGGCGCGGGTGGCCGCGGGCCGGTCACGCTGACGCGCACCGCCGCGCTGACGCGCACCGCCGCGCGGACGCGCCGCGCCGCGCCGCGCCGCCGGTGCGCGCCGTGCCGCCCGCGGGTGCAGGATGCTGGACGGCCCGCCGCGCGGCGGAGCCGGGACGGACGGAGGACGCATGACGAGGCTGCAGGTGCCGGTCCAGCTGCGGTGGTCCGACATGGACGCCTACGGGCACGTGAACAACGTGGAGCTGCTGCGCCTGCTCGAGGAGGCGCGCATCGAGGCGTTCTGGGCGCACCCCGCCGAGGCGGGTCCCTCCGGCGCGGCCGACCGGCCGGTGTGGCCGACCGCCGTGCTCGACGCGGGACCGGGCGCGCAGACGTTCACGCTGGTCGCCCGGCAGGAGGTCGAGTACCTGCGTCCGGTCGGGTACCGGCGGGCACCCGTCGTCGTCGACATGTGGATCGGTCACCTCGGGGGCGCGAGCATCGACGTCTGCTACGAGCTGCACGACGCCGCGCCGGCGGCCGACGGGACGGCGGACCCGGACGCGCCGTACGCCCGCGCGGTGACGACGCTCGTGCTCGTGGACGCCGCGACCGGCGCACCCCGCCGGATCGGGGAGGCGGAGCGCGCCGCGTGGACGCCGTACGTGGAGGCGCCGCCGGCGTTCCGGCGCCGCGGTCGCTGACGCCGCCGCGCCGACCCCGCCCGGCGCCGCGGTCGGCGACGCCGACCCCCGCCCCGGCCCCCGTCACCGGTCCCGGCGCGCCCGCTCCGCGGTCTCCGCCGCCCGGGCGATGTTCCGCTGCATGCCGCCGAAGACGACCCCGTGGAACGGGTAGACCGACCACCAGTAGAGCTGCCCGAGCAGCCCGTGGGGGTGGAACACGGCGCGCTGCGCGAACGTCACGGGCGGGGTGGTCCAGCGGGCGTCGTCGCCGGGGTCCGCGCCGTCGTCGCCCGGCTCGACGCGCAGCTCGAGCCACGCGAGCCCGGGCAGCCGCATCTCGGCACGCAGCCGCAGCAGCCGCCCCGGTCGGACGTCCTCGACGCGCCAGAAGTCGACCGCGTCGTCCACGACGAGCCGGCCGGGGTCCCGGCGGCCGCGCCGCAGACCGGGGCCGCCGACGACGCGGTCCAGCAGGCCGCGGACCCGCCACGCGAGCGTCCAGGAGTACCAGCCGCGTTCGCCCCCGACCGCCTCCAGCACCCGCCACAGCGCCGCGGGGGAGGCGTCCACGGTCGTGCGCCGCTCGTCGACGTAGAGCGAGCCGCCGGCCCAGTCCGGGTCCGAGGGCAGCGGGTCGCTCGGGACGCCGGGGATCCCCGCGGACGACCACCGGGTGGTCACGTCGGCCTCACGGATGCGGGTGAGCGCGAGGCGCACCGCCCGGTCGAAGCCGATCAGCCCGCCGGGCGGGTCGGGGACGTGCTCGGCGATGTCGTGCTCGCGGCACACGACCTCGTGCACGAGGGACTCCACGAGCGGCCGGGCGATCCCGGACGGCACGGGCGTGACCAGCCCGACCCACAGGCTCGACAGCCGCGGGGTCAGCACGCCGACGCCGACGATGATCCGCCGGGGCAGGCCCGCGGCCTCGGCGTACCCCTGCATCATGTCGCGGTACGTGAGGACGTCCGACCCCCCGATGTCGAAGGCCCGGTTCACCTCGGGAGGCATCGACGCGGAGCCCACGAGGTAGCGCAGCACGTCGCGCACCGCGATCGGCTGGATGCGGTTCTCCACCCAGCGCGGCACGGTCATCGCGGGGAGGCGCTCGGTGAGGTAGCGCATCATCTCGAAGGACGCGGAGCCCGACCCGAGGATGACGGCGGCGCGCAGCACGGTCGTCGGCACGCCCGAGGCCAGGAGGATCTCCCCGACCTCGGTGCGGGAGGCCAGGTGCGGCGAGAGCTCCTCGACGTCGGGGGCGAGCCCGCCGAGGTAGACGATCCGGCCGACGCCGGCCTCGCGCGCCGCGCGGCCGAAGGTGAGGGCCGTTGACCGGTCGCGCTGCTCGAACCGCCGTCCCGTGCCGAGCGAGTGGATGAGGTAGTACGCCACGTCCACGCCGTCGAGCGCGGCGCGGATCTGGCCGGGGTCGGACGCGTCGGCCTGCGCGATCTCGACTGCGTCGTACCAGGGGCGCCCGCGCAGCCGCTCGGGTCGTCGGGCGACGGCGCGCACCCGGTACCCGGCGGCCAGCAGCTCGGGGACCAGGCGGCCCCCGACGTAGCCGGTGACCCCGGTGACGGCGACCAGCGGCGCGTCCTCGCGCGGGCGCCCGTCGTCGCCGACCCCCGGGACGAGGCCGGCGAGGCTCCCCGCGACCGGTTCCGGCAGCAGGTCCTCGCCGGTCGGGCCGGAGCCCGTCGGCCGGGTGCGGGTGGGTGCGGGGGTGTCGTCGTGGGGCACGGTCGCAGTCTGCGTCGCGCGGGGGTGCGACGCATCCGGGCGCCGGCCGGGTGGTCGCGGCCGGCCGGCCGGCGCCATCATGGGGGATGGACGACTGGGCGGCGGTGGACGCGTACCTGACCGGGACCCTGGTCGACGAGGACCCGGACCTCGTCGCGGCGCGGGAGGCGGGGCGGGCCGCGGGCCTGCCGGCGATCGAGGTGTCGCCGCTGCAGGGCAAGCTCCTCGCGCTGCTCTGCACGATGACCGGCGCGCGCCGCGTGCTCGAGTTCGGCACGCTCGCGGGGTACAGCGCGCTGTGGTTCGCCCGGGCCGTGGGGCCGGAGGGGCACGTCGCGACGCTCGAGCTCGACCCCGTGCACGCCGCCGTCGCCCGGGAGAACCTCGCCCGCGCCGGTGTGGCGCACCGGGTGGACGTGCACGAGGGCCCGGCCGCGGAGACCGCCCGCGCCCTGGTGGACGCGGGAACCGAGCCGTACGACCTGGTGTTCATCGACGCGGACAAGCCGGGCAACAGGCGGTACCTGGAGCTCGCGGTGGCGCTGTCCCGTCCGGGCACGGTGGTCGTCGTCGACAACGTGGTGCGCGCCGGGGCGGTGGCGGACGCCGGCTCCGACGACCCGCGCGTGCAGGGCTCCCGCGCCGTCCTGGACGCGATGGCCGCCCACCCCCGGCTCGAGGCGACCGCGCTGCAGACCGTGGGCAGCAAGGGCTGGGACGGCTTCGCGCTCGCGGTGGTCACGGACTGACCCCGCCGGCGCGTCACGCCCGCAGCAGCGCGAGCGTCTCCTTCTCGCCGACCGCCTGCGAGCGGGTGGGCCGGATCGTGGTGCCGTGCTCCCACAGGTCGACGACGCGCGGGTCGATGTACGACGCGCGGCACACCGCGGGGGTGTTCCCGAGCTCGCCGGACACGTCCTTGACCACCTGCGCGACGACCCGGCGCCGCGCCCGCTCGGACGCCGGGGCGGGCCCGGCCGCCGCGAGGCCGCGCGCCGCCAGCACGGTCGCGTGCCACGTCCGGAAGTCCTTCGGGCTCGCGTCCGGGCCCAGCCGGTTCTTGACGTCGGCGCCGACCTCGGCGCTGGTGATGTCGTGCCAGCCGGCCGCGTCCTGCCAGGCGAGCAGCTCGGGCCCGCCTCCGCGCCGCCGCAGGAGCGTCCCGACCAGCTCCGCCACCTGGGCGTCCTCGACGACGACGTCGCGCACCTGGCCGGACTTCGCGGGGTAGCAGAACCGGACGGCGACCGCGGCGCCGCCGGGGTCCGCGAGCACCTGCACGTGCTCGCGGCGCAGGGTGGCGAGCCCGTACGAGCCGTTGCGCTGCGCGTAGCCCTCGCCGCCGGCCCGGAAGTACGCGAGGTCGAGCAGCCGGAACGCCAGCGCGAGGGCCTTCGCCCGGGGGAAGCCGCCCGCCGCCAGGTCCCGGCGGACCGACCGCCGGGCCGCGGGCAGCCGGCGGGCGACGTCGAGCACGTGGTCGTGCTTGAGGCGGTCGCGGCGGCGGCGCCACTGCTCGTGGTAGAGGTACTGCCGCCGCCGGGCGTCGTCGAGCCCGGCGGCCTGGATGTGCCCGTGGGGCCACGGGCTGATCCACACGTCCCTCCACGCGGGCGGGATGGCGAGCGCCGTGATCCGGTCCAGGTGCACCGGGTCGGTGATCCGGGCGGCGTCGACGTCCAGGTACCAGAACCCGCGTCCGGCGCGCCTGCGCGTCCACCCCGGGGAGTCGATCCGGACCCGTCGCAGCCTCACCACCGGGACACTGTGCACCGGGGCACGGGCGCCCGCCAGCGGAGCGGGAGGGGCGCCGCGCCGGTCAGGACGGGACCCGGACCATGCCCTCCTGCGCGATGGTCGCGACCAGCACGCCCTGCTCGCTGAACACCCGCGTGGTGCCCAGGCCGCGTCCGCCCTGGGCGGTCGGGCTGTCCTGGTCGAACAGCAGCCACTCGTCCACCCGGACGTCCCGGTGCCACCACATGGCGTGGTCGAGGCTCGCCACCGACAGCCCCGGCGTCAGCCAGGACAGACCGGCGCGGCGCAGCACGGGCTCGAGCATGATCTGGTCGCACGCGAACGCGAGCACGGCGCGGTGCAGCAGCGGGTCGTCCGGCAGGGCGCCCTTGGTGCGCATCCACACGCGCTGCCGGCCGTCGGGCGCGGGCGCGGGGCCGAGGTACAGCGAGCCGCCGACGTGCCGGACGTCGAACGCGCTCTCGTGCGTCCAGAACCGGGCGAGGGGGTGGTCGAGGTGGCCCATGCGGTCCATCGCCGACTCGACGTCCTGCGGCGCGGGGACGTCCGGCATCGGCTGCGTCAGCTCGATGCCCGGCTGGTCCTCCTGGAACGACGCGATCATCGACAGGATCGGCTCGCCGTCCTGCAGGGCGTGCGTGCGGCGGGCGGAGAACGACCGGCCGTCGCGCAGGCGCTCCACGGACAGGCCGATGGGCGAGGCGACGTCCCCGGCGCGCAGGAAGTAGCCGTGCATCGAGTGCGGCAGCCGCCCGTCCGGCACGGTGCGGCCCGCGGCGACGAGGGCCTGCGCGACCACCTGCCCGCCGAACACCCGGCCCCCGGGCTTCGGCAGGTTGGCGGCCACGAGCTCGTCGGGGGTGCCGGAGGGCTGCACGTCGAGGACGGCGAGCAGCGCGGCGATCGGGTCGGGGGTGGGCTCCTGCGCGGTGGTGGCGCCCTGGGCAGCGTCGGTCACGCGCGCCAGGATCTCACGGCCGCGACGCGGTGTTGACGAGCGAGTGCGCGGCCCGCTCCAGGTAGTCCCACAGGACCTCGTGGTGCAGCGGCGGCAGGTCGAGCGCGTCGACGGCGTCCCGCATGTGGCGCAGCCACCGGTCGCGCGCGTCGGCGTCGACCGGGAACGGCGCGTGACGCATCCGCAGCCGGGGGTGGCCGCGCTCGGCGGAGTACGTCGTGGGACCGCCCCAGTACTGCTCCAGGAACATCGTGAGGCGGCGGCGCGCGGGGCCCAGGTCCTCCTCCGGGTACATCGGCGCGAGCACGGGGTCGGCCGCGACGCCCTCGTAGAACCGGTCCACGAGCCGCTCGAACGTCGCGTGGCCCCCGACGGCGTCGTAGAACGACTCGCGTACGCGCTCGGGCGCCGCGCCGGGTGCCGGGGCTGCGGGCGCCGGGGGTGCGGCCGCGGTGAGCGGCAGGGACGGGCCGGCCGGGCGGGGCGCGGGCGTCGGCTGGTCGGCGGTCATGCGTGCCAGTGTCGCACCGGGCAGGACCCGGACCGCCGCCTCCGCCCCCCGCGGACTAGGCTGGACGCCGAGGCCGCCCTCCGGCGGTCGCGGGGGCGGGACCGGCAGGACGACGGGGGTTCGATGAGCAAGGCAGAGCAGATCCTGGTGGCGCTGGGCGGCGGCGGGAACGTCGTCGACCTGGAGCCGTGCATCACGCGGCTGCGGGTCGAGGTCACCGACCCGCAGCGCGTGGACGAGGCCGCCCTCAAGGCGACCGGCGCGTTCGGCGTGGTGCGGTCCGGCCGCATCGTGCAGGTCATCGTCGGCCCGGAGGCGGACAACCTGGCGGCGGAGCTCGACGGCCTGCGCTGACGCGGGCACGCGACGGCACGCAGCCCCGGGACCCGGACGACCGGCCCGGGGCTGCGCCGCGTCCGGGCCCGGTGGGCCGCGCCGGGACGGCAGCGGCGCGTGCCCGCGGGGGCAGCCCGGCCCGGCGGTGGTGGCCGCCCGGGGGCGCCGGGGGTGGTGGTCGCCGGACGTGCCCTCAGCCCTGACCGCCGGGGGTGGTGACCGCCGGACGTGCCCTCAGCCCTGCCCGCCGGGCGCGGCCCCCTCGTCCGCAGGCCGCGCGTCGGTGCCGTCGACGACGACCGCCCCCTGCGCCTGCACGCGCTCGCGGTGCGCCGCCAGCAGGTCCCGCTGCCCGGCGAGCGGCACGTCGGCCTCCTCCAGCGCGTCCCGGACCGCGGCGCGCAGGGCCCGCGCCACGGCCCACTGCCGGGAGGGTGCCGTGCGCTGCGCGATCCGCACCGTCACGGCGTCGAACGTGAGGTCCTCGGCCGTGGTGACCGTCGCGGCGCCCTCGAGCGCGTCGCCGATCTCCGGGTCGGACGCGAGCCGGGCGGCGGCGCCGACCAGCAGGTCCCGCACGCGGTCGAGGTCCGCGAAGTAGTCGACCTTCACCTCGACGACGGCGTTCGCCCAGCCCTGCGTCTTGTTGCCGACCCGCAGCATCGAGCCGTTGGGGATGTACCAGAGCGTGCCGTCCGCGTCGCGGAGCTTCGTCACGCGCAGCCCGACCGCCTCGACGGTGCCCTGCGCGGGACCCGCATCGACGACGTCACCGACGCCGTACTGGTCCTCCAGCAGCATGAACATGCCGGACAGGAAGTCCTTGACCAGGCTCTGCGCGCCGAAGCCGAACGCCACGCCGACGATGCCCGCGGAGGCGATGAACGGTGCGATGTTCACCCCGAGCTGGTCGAGCACCAGCAGGACGACGATCGAGCCGATGACGATCGCGGCGGTCGACCGCAGCACGGAGCCGATGGTGCGGGCCCGCTGGGTGCGGCGGGCGCTGGCCACGGGGCTGACCTTGCGCAGGGCGGCGGCGACCTCCGTGCCGCCGAGCGGCCGGGTGATCCCGCGCTGGAGCAGCGACGTGCCGTCGGCGATGTGCTCGGTGACGGCCCGGATCAGCCGCCGCACCAGCAGCAGCGACACGACCCCGGCCACCACGATGATCGCGATGCGCAGGCCCGGGCCGAGCAGCCAGTCGACGAACGCGTTCGCGCCGTCGGCGAGCTGCTCGGAGGGGGCGGGGTCGGGGGCGGCGGGCAGCGCGGGGCGGAGGAGGGCGGAGATCACCGGGCCACGCTAGCCCGGCCGCCGCGGGGGCCGCCCGCCCGTCCCGCCCCGGGTCCCGCGCCGCGCCCGGTCAGCGCGGCGTCACCAGCCCCGTCCGGTCGCCGACGAACTGGAGCTGCTCCACGGTCAGCGCGATCGTGCGCGACAGCGCCCGCCCGCCGTGCCCGACGCCGCGCTCCCGGCGGACGAGCACCGGGGCCTCGTCCGCGGGCGCCGACGTCGCGGCCTGCAGCGCCGCCGCCAGCTTGCGGGCGTGCAGAGGGTCGACGCGCGTGTCGCCGTCGAACACCGTGAACAGGGTCGCGGGGTACGCGGTGCCGTCCACCACCCGGTGGTACGGCGAGTAGGACAGCAGCCAGTCCAGCTCGGCGGGCGTGTCCGCGTCGCCGTACTCGTCGGTCCACGTCACGCCGAGCCCGAACCGCTGGTAGCGCACCATGTCGAGCAGCGGCGCCGAGCAGACGACCGCCGCGAACGTCTCCGGGTGCTGGGTGAGCGCGGCCCCGACCAGCAGGCCGCCGTTCGACCCGCCCCAGCACGCGAGCCGGTCGGTCGTCGTCCACCCCTCGTCGACCAGCAGGCGCGCGACGGCGTGGAAGTCGTCGAAGACGTGCTGCTTGCTGCCGCGCCGCCCCGCGCGGTGCCACGCCTCGCCCTCCTCGCCGCCGCCGCGCAGGTTCGCGACCACGTAGACGCCGCCGGCCTCCACCCACGCGAGGGTGGTGGCCGAGAACGCCGGGTCGAGCGAGATCTGGAAGCCGCCGTACCCGTAGAGCACGGTCGGCGCGGGGGCGAGCGGCCGGCCGGCCGCGTCGAGGGCGTCGGCGCGGGCCACGACGAACGCCCGGACCTGCGTGTTGTCGGCGCTCGTCGCCACGACGCGCTGCACCCGGACCTCCGGCAGGTCGGCGAGCGCCCCGGGCGGTGCGGCCCACAGCGAGGTCGTCCCGGTGGACGCGTCGTACCGGTGCACCTCGGTGACCGTGGTGTGGTCCGTGTACGTGAACCACACGTCCGGCCCGCCGTCGGGGCGGGTGACGAGCCCGCCGACCGAGCCCAGCCCGGGCAGGGCCACCTCGCCCGCGGGCCCCGGGAGCTGGTCGCCCGTGGCGGGGTCGTGCACGGTGAGCTCGCTCACCGCGTGCCGGCGCCAGGCCGCCACCAGCCGCACCGGGCCGGCGTCCTCGCCCCCGCCGTCGGTGAGCGCGACGTCCTCCAGCACGGCCTCGGGGTGCTCGGCCAGCAGGGTCCGCCAGTGCGGGACGCCCGGCTCCCGCGGGTCGGCCACCGCGAGGCGCCCGCGGTCGGCGTCGAGGGTGGTGTGCAGGTAGAGGCGCCCGTCGCGCCCGACCCACGCCGCCACCTCGGCGTCGTGGCCGACCGCGACCTCGCGCAGCTCCGGGACCGTCCCCGGCTCCGACGCCGCGAGGTCCGCGATCCACACGTCCGTGCGCGGGGCGGTCCCGGCGGCCGCGGACACGATCAGCCAGCGGCCGTCGCGGGAGACCGAGACGCCGTAGTAGTTCGTCATGTCGAGCCCGGCGCCGAAGACCTCGAGGTCCGCGGCCGGGTCGGTGCCGACCACGTGGCGCCAGACCCGCCGGTGGTACTGCCGCTCGTCCTCGGGCAGCAGCTCCGGCGCCAGCCGGCGCACGTAGTAGAACGCCCGCCCGCCCGGCTCCCACGCCACGGGGGAGTAGCGCGCCCGGTCGATCGGGCCGTCCACCGGCTCGCCGGTCGCGACGTCGAGGACGTGCAGCACGCTCTCCTCGGTGCCGCCGTGCGACACCTGGTACGCGAGCAGGTCGCCCTCCTTGCTGGGCTGCCACGCGTCGAGCGTCGTCGTGCCCGCGGGGTCGATCGCCACCGGGTCGACGAGCACCCGCTCGCGCTCCCCGCCCGGGGCGGCGGGGTCGGGCTCGGTGACGACCACCACGGCGTGCTCCTGGTCGCCGGCGCGCCGCGCGGTGAACCGCCGCTGCCCGCGCCACGCCGGTGCCCCGACGAAGCCCGCGCCGAGCAGCTCGCCGAGCCGGGCCGTGAGGCGCTCCGACGCGAGCGGGTGGTCCGCCGGGACGCGGGCCGTCACCCCGGCGCGGTACGCCGCGTACAGCGCGTCCTGCGCCGCGGACCACGCGCCGGTCTCGTCGGAGCCCGCGTCCTCCAGCCAGCGGTACGGGTCGGCGACGGCGCGGCCGTGGAGGTCCTCGACGAGGTCGCTCCGGCGGGCGTCGGGGTAGGCGGGCAGGCCGGTGGGGACGGGGTCGGCGGTCATGCGCGCCACCCTACGGCGGGGCGCGCGTCCGACGGCGCCGGTGCGACCTGCGCGTCCGTCCGCCCGGCCCCCTGCGCGGCGACCGGCGCGAGCAGCACCGCTCTGGCAGGATCGTGATGTGGCACCGCACACACCGCCGTCCGAGTCCCTGGTGCGCCTCGCGCGGGCGCACGGCGTCGCCCCGGAGTTCCAGGAGTTCGGCGGCGGGCTGCGTGAGGTCCCCGCGGCCACGCTGGTCGCCGTGCTCGCCGCCCTGGGCGTCGACGCCTCGACGCCGGAGCGGGTCGAGGTCGCGCTGCGGCACGCCGAGGACGCCCCGTGGCGCCGGGTGCTGCCGCCGGTCGTCGTCGTCCGGCAGTCGCAGGGCACGACGGTGCCGGTGCACGTCACCCACGGCGACCCCGTGCGGGCGTGGCTCGAGCTGGACGCCGCGGAGGGCCACGGCCGCCGCGCGGCGGGCGCGGAGACGAGGCGCGTGGACCTCGAGCAGGCCGACGTGTACGTGGACCCGCGGACCGTCGACGGCCGCGAGGTCGGCCGGGCGACGTTCGTGATCCCGGCGGACCTGCCGCTCGGCTGGCACCTGCTGCGGACCGCCGGCCCCTCCGGCGAGGCCGCGAGCCCCCTGGCCGTGACCCCCGACCGGCTGGAGCTGCCCGCGGCGCTGGACGGGCGGCGGGCCTGGGGCCTGATGCTGCAGCTGTACTCGGTGCGGTCCAGCCGGTCCTGGGGCGCGGGCGACCTGCGCGACCTGGCCGACCTGGCGTGGCTGGCGGGGCGCGAGGCCGGGGCGCAGTTCCTGCTGGTGAACCCGCTGCACGCCGCCGAGCCCGTGCCGCCGCTGACCCCGTCGCCCTACCTGCCGACCACCCGCCGGTTCGTGAACCCCCTGTACCTGCGGGTCGAGGACGTGGACGAGGCCGCGTACCTGTCCTCGGCGGACCGGGCGCTCGTCGAGTGGTCGGCGGAGCAGGCGCTCGCCCTCGACGCGGACGACGGCCCGATCGACCGGGACGTCGTGTGGGCGGCGAAGAAGGCGGCGCTGGACGTCGTGTTCGCGGTCCCGCGCTCCGCGGCCCGGCAGTCGGCGTTCGACGACTTCCGCCGCCGCGAGGGCCGCGGGCTGGAGGACTTCGCGCTCTGGTGCGCGCTGGTCGAGCGGCACGGCCCGGGGCCGTGGCCGGCGGACCTGCGCGACCCCGCGGCGCCCGGCGCGCTGCGGGCCCGCACCGAGCTGGCCGACCGGGTCGAGTTCTTCTGCTGGTTGCAGTGGCTCGCGGACCAGCAGCTCGCCACGGTGCAGCGCACCGCCCACGAGGCCGGCATGGGCCTGGGCGTGATGCACGACCTCGCCGTGGGGGTGCACCCGGGCGGCGCGGACGTGTGGGCGCTCGGGCCGGTGCTCGCGCGCGGCGCGTCGGTCGGCGCCCCGCCCGACATGTACAACCAGCAGGGCCAGGACTGGTCGCAGCCGCCGTGGCACCCCGCCGAGCTCGAGCGCGTCGCCTACCGCCCGTACCGGGACCTGCTGCGCACCGTGCTGCGGCACGCCGGCGCGGTGCGGATCGACCACATCATCGGGCTGTTCCGGCTGTGGTGGATCCCGCAGGGCAACAGCCCCGCGGACGCCGCGTACGTCCGGTACGACCACGACGCGATGATCGGCATCCTCGCCCTGGAGGCGCACCGGGCCGGCGCCGTCGTCATCGGCGAGGACCTCGGCAACGTCGAGCCGTGGGTGCGGGACTACCTGTCGGAGCGCGGGGTGCTCGGCACCTCGATCCTCTGGTTCGAGAAGGACGGCGAGGGCCGCCCGCTGCCGCCCGAGGACTACCGGCGCCTCGCGCTGTCCAGCGTCACGACGCACGACCTGCCGCCGACCGCGGGCTACCTGGCCGACGAGCACGTCGCGCTCCGCGAGCGGCTGGGCCTGCTGACCGAGCCCGTGGAGCAGGTGCGGCGCGCCGCCCGGGCCGAGCGCGAGGCGATGCTGGCGGCGCTCGCGGCGCGCGGGCTGCTGGGCGACGACCCCTCGGAGCGCGAGGTGGTCGAGGCCCTGCACCGGTACGTGCTGCAGACGCCCAGCGTCCTGGTCGGGGTGTCGCTGGCCGACGCGGTGGGGGAGAGGCGCGCCCAGAACCAGCCCGGCACCGACCAGGAGTACCCGAACTGGCGGGTGCCGCTCGCCGACGGCGCGGGGCGCCTGGTGCTGCTCGACGACCTGTTCCGCACGGCCCGGTTCCGCTCGCTCGCGGCGGTCCTCGGCGAGGCCTGACCCGTGACCTCGGCACGGCCGCGGCTGCGGCGCGTCCGGGTGGTGGGCAACTCCGGCGCGGGCAAGACGACGTTCGCCCGGGAGCTGGCGCGCCGGCTGGGGGTGCCGCACCGCGAGCTCGACGAGGTGTTCTGGGGCCCGGGCTGGGTCAAGAAGGAGCCCGAGGTCGGCCGCGCGCTGCTCCGGGAGTTCCTCGACGCCTCGCCGGACGGCTGGGTCGTCGACGGCAACTGGACGACCGCCCGGCAGGGCCTCGCCGACGACGTGGACGCGATCGTCTGGCTGGACTACCCGCGCCGCGTCGTCATGTCGCGGGTCGTGCGGCGGACCCTCGCGCGGGCGGTGCTGCGCCGGCCCGTCTACCACGGCAACACCGAGTCGCTGCGCTCGTTCCTGCGACGGGACCCGGAGCAGAACATCGTGCTGTGGTCGTGGACGCAGCACGGGGCCTACCGGCGGCAGTACCTCGCGCTCGCGGCGTCCGGGACGGTGCCGGTGGTCCGGCTGCGCAGCCCGCGCGCGGCGACGCGGTGGCTGGCGGGGGTCACCGGCACCCGGTGACCCCCGCCGCCGTGCCCGTCAGGCCTCGTGGTAGTGGCGGTCCGCTGCCTGCGCGGCGAGCGTGCGGCGGACGCCGTCGCGCGCCTCGACCACCAGCCGGCGCAGCGCGGGCGCGGCGTCCGGGTGTGCCGCCAGCCACGCGTCGGTCGCGCCCGCCACGTCGGCCTCGGCGTCGTCCGCGAGCTCCGTCGGGTACAGGCCCGTGACGATGTTCTGCGCCATCTCGTTGGTCTTCTCGGCCCAGACCGTCTCGAGCACCTCGAAGTACGGCGCCACGTACGGCCGCAGCAGCGTGCGGTCGTGCACCCGGCCGAAGCCGCCGATCGTCGCCGCCTGCAGCGCGTTGGGCAGCGCGTCCGACTCGACGACGGCCTGCCAGGCGGCGGCCTTCGCCTCGGCGGTCGGCACGGCGGCGCGGGCGGCGGCCGCGGCGCGCTGCCCGGTCGCGGTGGGGTCGGCCTCGAGCTGGGCGTCGATCTGCTCGGCCCCGGCACGACCGCCCGCGACCAGGGACGTCAGCAGCTCCCAGCGCAGGTCGGTGTCGATCGACAGGCCGTCCAGCCGGGTGCCGCCGTCCAGCAGAGCCTCGACCGCGTCGAGCTGCTCGGGCGTGGACGCCCGCGCCGCGAACGCCTTCACGAGCTGGAGCTGGGTGTCGCTGCCGCCGGGGGCGTCGGTGGCGAGGGTCCACAGGCGGTCCGCGGCGGCGACCTCGGTGGCCGACCGGTGCTCGGCCGCGACGTAGAGGTCGAGCGCGGTGTGGAGCTGGCGCAGCAGCACCAGGACGACGGACGAGTCGGTCTCGTGCGCGATGTTGCCGAGCAGCAGGTCCACGTAGTCGCGGGCCGGGGTCTCGCCGTCGCGCGTCGCGTCCCAGACGGCCGCCCACACGAGCGTCCGCGGCAGCGACCCGCCGAAGTCGCCGAGGTGCGCGATCGCCGTGGCGAGCGAGCGCTCGTCCAGGCGGACCTTGGCGTAGGCGAGGTCCTCGTCGTTGAGCAGCAGCAGGTCGGGGCGGCGCTCGCCCACGAGCTGCGGGACGGGCGTGAGCTCGCCGTCCACGTCGAGCTCCACGCGCACGGTGCGCTCCAGGCGCGAGCCGCCGTCCGGGCCGGGCACCACGTCGTAGCCGCCGACCACCAGGCGGTGCGGGCGCTGCACGGGGTGCGTGGCGGGGACCTCCTGGCGCACGGCCAGCGCGGTGATGCGCTCGACGCCGTCCGCACCGGTCTCCGAGGCGATCTGCGGGCGCAGCAGCGTCACGCCGGACTGCTCCAGCCACAGCGCCGACCACGCCGACAGGTCGCGGCCGGAGGTCGACTCGAGCTCGGTCAGCAGGTCGCGCAGCTCGGTGTTGCCCCACGCGTGCTTCTGGAAGTACTGCCGGACGCCGGCGAAGAACTGCTCCTGGCCGACCCACGCGACGAGCTGCTTGAGGACGCTCGCGCCCTTCGCGTACGTGATGCCGTCGAAGTTCACCTCGACGTCCTCGAGGTCGCGGATGTCCGCGGCGATCGGGTGCGTGGACGGGAGCTGGTCCTGGCGGTACGCCCAGCCCTTCTCCAGCGACGAGAACGTCGTCCAGGCGGTCGTCCAGGGCGTGGCCTCGGCGGTCGCGAGCGTCGAGGCGTACTCGGCGAACGACTCGTTCAGCCACAGGTCGTCCCACCAGCGCATGGTCACCAGGTCGCCGAACCACATGTGCGCGAGCTCGTGCAGGATCGTCACCGCGCGGCGCTCGACCGTGGCCTCCGGCACCTTGGACCGGAACACGTACGACTCGAGGAACGTCACGGCGCCGGCGTTCTCCATCGCGCCGGCGTTGAACTCCGGGACGAACAGCTGGTCGTACTTCGCGAACGGGTAGGGGACCGCGAACTGCTCCTCGTAGAACGCGAAGCCCGCCCGCGTGACGTCGAGGATGTTCGCGGTGTCCAGGTGCTGCGCCAGCGAGCCGCGGCAGTAGACGCCGAGCGGGATCGTGCGGCCGTCGCTGCTGGTCAGCTCGCCGTGCTCGTGGTGGTACGGCCCGGCGACGACGGCGGTGACGTAGGACGAGAGGCGCGGCGTCGGCTCGAACGTCCAGGTGGCGCTGCCCTCGTCGCGGCCGCCGTTGCGGTTGCTGCCGCCCTCGACGGGGACCGGGGCGCCGGCCTCGGGGGAGTTCGACACGACGACCCAGTGCGCCGGCGCGGTGACCGTGAACGCGAACGTCGCCTTGAGGTCCGGCTGCTCGAACACCGCGAACACCCGGCGGGAGTCGGCGACCTCGAACTGCGAGTACAGGTACACCTCGTCGTCCACCGGGTCCACGAACCGGTGCAGGCCCTCGCCGGTGTTCATGTAGGCGCAGTCGGCCTCGACCACGACCACGTTCTCCTCCGCCAGCCCGTCCAGGCGGATCCGCGAGTCGGCGACGACGTCGGCCGGGTCCAGCTCGGTGCCGTTGAGGACGACGCGGTGCACCGCCGGCGCGATGAGGTCGAGGAACGTGCTCGCCCCCGCCTCGCGGCTGGTGAACCGGACCGTGGTCGTCGACGCGAAGGTCGCCGGTCCCGTGGTCAGGTCGAGCGTCACGTCGTAGGACCGGACGTCCACCAGGTCGGCCCGGGTGCGGGCCTCGTCACGGGTCAGGTTCTCTGCGGGCACGCGCGGGTCTCCTCGTGGGGTTGGGTGAGCGGCCGTCGCCGCATCATTCCACCAACGGACGGGTCCGTGCGCCGGGCTCCCCGCCCGCCGCGACCGGTCCCGGGCGTGACAGCGCCCCGGGGTGTCGGGGCATGATGGCGGGGCGCGCCGGTCCGTCCCCGCGGGGGCACCGCGCGCCCCGGCACCAGCGCACCAGCCCGCAGCCCCGCCCACGAGGAGCCCCTCCGTGACCGACACGCAGCCGCCCGCCACCCGCGACACCGCCGACTTCTGGTTCGACCCGGCCTGCCCCTGGGCCTGGATGACCTCGCGGTGGATGGACGAGGTGCAGCGGGTGCGCGACGTGGACGTGCGCTGGCACGTCATGAGCCTCGCGGTGCTGAACGAGGGGCGCGACCTCCCCGAGGAGTACCGGGCGGCCATGGACGACGCCTGGGCTGCGGTCCGCGTGCTGATCGCGGCCCAGGAGCTGTACGGCGCCGAGCACCTCAAGCCGCTGTACGACGCGCTGGGGACGCGGCGCCACCCCGGTGGCCGGACGGACACGTGGGCGGTCATCCGCGAGTCGCTCGACGAGGTCGGCCTCCCGCAGTCCCTCGTCGCGTACGGCGACACCGACGAGTTCGACGAGCAGCTGCGCGCCTCGCACGCGGAGGCGATCGCCCTGGTCGGCGACGAGGTCGGGACGCCCGTGGTCGCCGTCAACGGCACCGCGTTCTTCGGGCCGGTCATGACGCCCGCGCCGCGCGGCGAGGACGCCGGCCGGCTCTGGGACGGGTTCGTGCTGGTCACCGGCGTGCCCGGCTTCTACGAGCTCAAGCGCACCCGGACCAAGGGTCCGGTCTTCGACTGACCCGGGAGGGGAACCATGGGAGCGTTCGCGGGGATGAGCCGCGGGATGAAGGCGTTCGTCGCGGTCGACGTGGTCCTCGTGCTCGCGCTGGTCGTCACGGCGGTGCTCGTGCTCGGCGGACGCGGGGACGACAGCCCCGCGGCGTCGCCGACCACCGGCTCGGCGCCCGCCACCGTGGGCGCGACGACCGGCGCGACCGACCGGGCCACGAGCGACACGGCGCTGTCCTTCGCGTCCCCGACCGGCAACATCGCGTGCACGATGTCGCCCGACGGCGTGACCTGCACCATCGCGAACATCCGCTACACCGTCCCGGCGTCCGAGGGCTGCACCGGCACCACCGGCCACGTGATCGTCCTCAACACCGCGGACGGCGTCACGACCCCGTGCGTCGACGGCCCCGGCCCCGCGGTCGCCTCGGCGGACACCCCCGTCCTCGACTACGGCCGCGCCCAGACCGTCGGCCCGTACACGTGCACCAGCGCGTCCAACGGCATGTCGTGCGTCGTCGACGAGACGGGCACCGGCTTCCGCGTCGCGACGGCGGCCCTGACCACCCTCCCCTGACCCACCCCGCGCCCGCCCCGCCCACCCCGTCCGGCGAGTTCGGCACTCCGGTGACGAGGTCGGCAGCTCCAGGTGCCGACCTCGCCTCGGACTGCCGAACTCGCCGGGGGCGGGGACGGGGGGGTCAGGGGGTAGGGGCGGGGTGGCGGTCGCGGCCGGAGACCGCGACCAGGACGGCGCCCGCGAGGGACACCACCGCGATGCCGGCGACCGCCGCCGGGCCGGTGCTCTGGCCGAGCACGACCAGGGCCACGAGCGCGCCCATCGCGGGGTCGATGCTGAACAGCGTGCCGACCACCCGGGCCGACGTGAGGCGCGCCGCGACCGTGTCGACGCTGTAGGGCACGACGACGCCGATCACCGCGGACGCCGCGAGGACGCCCCACTGGCCGGCCGTGACCTCGGCGACCCGGCCGGCGCCCCACGGCAGGGCGACCAGCGCGGCGACCGTGACGGACAGCGCCAGGCCGGACAGCCCGTCGTCGGCCTTGCCCACCCGGTCCGCGAACACGGTGTACAGCGCGAAGAACACGGCGGCGGCCAGGGCGAACGCGTAGCCCGCCAGGTCGAACGCCCCGCCGGGCCCGGAGATGAGACCGACGCCGACCAGCGCCGCGACGGCGCACAGCCCCTCCCGGAGGTGCCGGGACGCGAGCAGCGCCACCGCGCACGGACCGAGGAACTCGAGCGTGACCGCGACCCCGAGCGGGATCCGGTCGATCGCCGCGTACAGGCTGAGGTTCATCGCCGCCATCGCGACGCCGTACACGACGATGCCCGTCCACTGGGTGCGCGACCGCCCGCGCAGCCGCGGCCGGAGCACGACCAGCAGCACGGCCGCGGCCAGCGCCAGGCGCAGCGAGCTGACCGACGCCGGGCCGAGCGCCCCGAACAGGCCCGCCGACAGCGCGGACGACGTCTGGATGCCCAGCGAGCCCAGCGCGATGAGACCCATCGCCTGGAGCACGCGGCGACGCCCGGGCGACCGGAGCAGCGGGCCGGCGTCGGGCACGTCGGCGGTGCCGGTGGTCACGGCCGGGCCGTGCGCGGGCGCGCCGGGGACCGGGGCCGGCGGCGTGCCGGCCCCGGGGACGACGCCCGTCACCAGATCCGGACGCGCTGCTCCGGCGCGAGGTAGAGGCCGTCGCCGGGCTGCAGGTCGAACGCCTCGGCGAACTCGTCGACGTTGCGCACCACGGCGTTGCAGCGGACCTCGTCGGGGGAGTGCGGGTCGGTCGCGAGGCGGCGGATGATCTCCTCGTCGCGGCCCTTGGCGCGCCACACCTGCGCCCAGCCGAGGAACACCCGCTGCACCCCGGTCAGCCCGTCGACCACCGGCGCCTCGTCCAGCGGCCGGCCGAGCGCGATCCGGTACGCCCGCAGCGCGATGGACAGCCCGCCGAGGTCGCCGATGTTCTCGCCGATCGTCAGGGCGCCGTTGACGTGGTGCGACCCGTGGAGCTGGGAGGGCGAGAAGCCGTCGTACTGCGCGACCAGCGCGGCCGTGCGCTTCTCGAACTCCGCCCGGTCCGTCTCGGTCCACCAGTCCTCGAGGCGGCCCTGGCCGTCGTACTTCGAGCCCTGGTCGTCGAACCCGTGGCCGATCTCGTGGCCGATCACCGCGCCGATGCCGCCGTAGTTGACCGCGTCGTCCGCGTCGGCGTCGAAGAACGGCGGCTGCAGGATCGCGGCGGGGAACACGATCTCGTTCATGCCGGGGTTGTAGTACGCGTTCACGGTCTGCGGCGTCATGAACCACTCGTCGCGGTCGATCGGCCGGCCGATCTTGCGCAGCTCGAAGTCCTGCTCGAACGCGGACGCCCGGCGCACGTTGCCGACCAGGTCGTCCGCGCGCAGCTCGAGGCCGGAGTAGTCGCGCCACTTCACGGGATAGCCGATCTTCGGCGTGAAGGCGTCGAGCTTCGCGAGCGCCTTGGCCTTCGTCTCCTCGCCCATCCAGTCGAGCCCGGTGATCGACTCGCGGTACGCCTCGACGAGGTTCGCGACCAGCTGCTCCATCCGCTCCTTGTGGGAGGGCGGGAAGTGCCGGGCGACGTACACCTCGCCGACGGCCTCGCCGAGCACGCCCTGCACCAGGGACACGCCGCGCTTCCAGCGGTCCCGCAGCTCCTGCGCGCCGGTGAGGGTGCGGCCGTGGAAGTCGAAGTTCGCCTCGACCAGCTCCGACGACAGGTACGGCGCCCGCGCGGTGGTCGCGTGGTACGCGAGCCACGCCTGCCACGACTCGACCGGCTCGGACGCCCACAGCGCCGCGAAGGCGACCGCGAACGACGGCTCGCGGACGACCAGCGCGTCCAGGGCGCCCTGCGGTGCGCCGAGCGCCTGCACCCACGCGTCCCAGTCGAAGCCGGGCGCGGCGGTCGCGAGCTCCGCGAGCGTCGTCGGGTTGTACGTCAGGTCGGCGTCGCGGTCCTTGACGACGTCCCAGTGGCCGGCGGCGAGCTGCGTCTCGAGCGCGACGACGCGCCCCGCGGCCTCGTCCGCGGCCGCCTCGTCCGCGGCCCAGCCCCCGAGCCGCAGCATCCGCGCGACGTGCGGGCGGTACGCGGCCAGCACCGCGGCGTACTGCTCGTCGCGGTAGTACGACTCGTCGGGCAGCCCCAGCCCGGACTGGTGCAGGTAGACGACGTACCGCTCCGGGTCCTTCGCGTCGTTGTCCACCCAGAACACGGTCGCCCCGGCGGCGCCGGTGCGCTGCAGCGACCCCAGCACGCCGGTGAGCTCCTCCCGGGTGGTGGCCGCGGCGATCGCGTCCAGGTCGGGGCGCAGCGGCGCGGTCCAGGCGGCCTCGACGGCGTCGGTGTCCATGAAGCTCGCGTAGAGCGCGCCGATCTGCGCCTGCACGCCCGTGGCGTCCGGCACCCCGCCGGCCTCCACGATGATGTCCCGGACCTGCTCCTCCGCCTGGTCGTGCAGCGCGCGGAACGACCCGTCCATGGCGCGGTCGGCGGGGATCACGTGCTCCGCCACCCAGCGGCCGTTGACGTACGCGTAGAGGTCGTCCTGCGGGCGCACCGCGGGGTCGAAGGCCGAGGTGTCGATGCCGCTGCGGGTCATGGTCGGGGGGCGTCCCTTCGGTCGGCGGAGGCGCGGGCGCGCGCCGGGCCCAGCCTAGGTCCCGGCACCGGGCCGCCGCCCGGCCGACCACAGGGTGGCGGCGCCGGGCGGGAGCCCGCTCGGCCCCCCGGGTGCGGCAGGATGGCCCCATGCGTATCCATGTCGCCGCCGACCACGCCGGATTCGAGCTCAAGGTCGCGCTCGTCGAGCACCTGCGCGCCGGGGGTCACGACGTCGTCGACCACGGTGCCGCCGAGTACGACCCGCAGGACGACTACCCGGCCGTGTGCTTCGCCGCCGGCGAGGCCGTCGTGGCCGACCCCGGCAGCCTCGGGGTCGTCATCGGGGGGTCGGGCAACGGCGAGCAGATCGCCGCGAACAAGGTCACCGGCGTCCGCGCCGCGCTCGCCTGGAACCTGGACACCGCGCGCCTGGGCCGCCAGCACAACGACGCGAACGTCGTCGCGATCGGCGCCCGCCAGCACTCCGTCGACGAGGCGCTGGAGCTCGTGGACGCGTTCGTCGCGGAGCCCTTCAGCCAGGACCCGCGGCACCAGCGCCGCATCGACCAGCTCGCCGCCTACGAGGCCGCGCGCGCCTGACGCCCCGCGGGTGCCCCGGCCCGGCCGGCCGGGGCACCCGCGCCCAGCACACCCGGGTCGCTCAGAACACCCAGGGGCAGACCGGGGCGACGGGCCACCCGAAGGCGCTCGTCGCGCGGTGCAGCGCCCCGGCGCTCGCGGCGTCGACCAGGCCGGCCGTCGCCAGGGCGGTCAGGCTCCGGCCCCCGAGGTAGGCCGCGCCGAGCTCCCGCACGTCGAGCGTGAGGTCCGGGGCCGCGTCGGTGCGCTCCACGCGGGCCGGGTGCGTGCCGTCCGCGACCGGGTTGCCCGTGACGAGCCGCCAGGACCCGTCGTTCCCGGGCAGCCGCGCGTCGCGCACGCCCAGCACCAGGTCGACCGGGGCCGCGTACCGGCGTCCCGCGAGGGCCGCGGGCACGTCGAGCAGCCGCAGCCACAGGTTGTCGCTCAGCTTCGGCACCGCCCGCCGGGAGTCGACGAGCAGCGCGAGCAGCGGGTCGTCCACGGCGAGCATCCCCGTGCTGACGGTCGTCGTGAGGTCGAGGTCCAGCAGGAACGACCACAGGCGGTGCGCTGCCGGGGCGTCGACGGCCGCGGCGGCGCGCACCTGCACGGTGTACTCCGCGCCGCCGTCGCCCCACGTCGCCGTGCGGCGGAGGATCGCGTACGCGCGCGGCGCCCCCGTCGCGTCGTGCACGGTGGCGAGGCGCGCCTGCTCGCCGCCGCGGCGCCACGCCGGCGGGTCGACGACGGCGGTGCGCCGCAGGGCGTCCGAGCCGCGCTGCAGCCACCCGGGGCGCCCCCGCCCGGCGGCGGCGTGCACCTCGGCGACGAGGCCCTCGTGCCGGTCGGCGTCCAGGGTGGTGAAGCGCACGGTCAGGGCGTCGGACCCCGGGACGTCGCGCAGCGCCGCGCCACGCGGGAGCGTCAGCCGCACGTCGTCGCAGGCCGACCCGTAGCCGAAGCGGCCGTAGATCCCCGGCTCGGCGGCGAACAGCGCGGACACCACCTCGCCGCGGCCGGCGGAGCGCTCGTGGTGCGCGGCGATCATCGCGGTGAGCAGCCCGCGGCGACGGTGGTCGGGGCGCACACCGACCCAGGTGAGGCCGGCGCACGGCAGCTCGCCGCCCGGGACGGGCAGGCTGAACGCGTACGAGCCGTGCACCGCGACGATCTCGTCGGCGGCGTCCTCGACGGCGACGGCGCGCTCCAGCGGCACGGTGAACGGCACCGCCGCGAGGGTCTCGGCGTCCTGCGCCGGCT
This sequence comes from Cellulomonas olei, assembly GCF_039548315.1. Taxonomy (NCBI): domain Bacteria; kingdom Bacillati; phylum Actinomycetota; class Actinomycetes; order Micrococcales; family Cellulomonadaceae; genus Cellulomonas; species Cellulomonas olei. The sequence continues at coordinate 14,494 of NZ_JBCLVN010000058.1, read as the reverse complement.
CGGCGAACGCCAGGGCGTCGAGCGCCCGGAACTCGGGGAGGCGGTCGGCGGTGATCTCGGTCAGGCGGTAGCCCTCGGGTGCGCTGGTCATGGGCCCATCCTGACCGGGGAGTGCGGGGCGGGGCACGCCGTTTTTCCGGCCCGGCGCGGCTCTGCCGGCGGCCCCGGCCGGCTGGATACCCTCGCGGGATGAGCCCGAGCGACGCCCCGGCCCCGCGGCTGCCGCCGCCGCGCCGGGTCCCGGGCGTGCCGGACCGCGTCCGCCGGGTGCTGCTGCGCTGGGGCCTCGGGTCGCAGGGGGCGCTGACGCTCCTGCTCGTCGGGCTGACCCTGCTGGCCTCGGCCGGCATCGTGCTGGCCCGGCCGTGGTTCCCGCCGTCGACGTTCGTCCTCATCGAGCTGCTCGGGGCGTTCCTGCTGCGGCTGCGGGGCATGGTGGTGCTGTGCGCCGCGATCGTCGCGCAGGTGCTGGCCATCCCGCTGGCCGGCCTGGGGGAGTTCACGCCGGGGACGTTCGTGCTGCAGGGCGTCGCGGTCGCGGCCGTGCTGGCGTTCGCGACGCAGCGGGAGCGGCTGGGGCTGCAGGGCGCACCGGGGGGCCTCATGATCGTCGACCTGCGCGACCGCCTCGCGGCGCACGGCGTCGTGCCGGCGCTCCCGGACGGCTGGTCCGTGCAGACGGCGCTGCGGTCCGCCCACCGGGAGGCGTTCTCCGGCGACTTCGTCGTGACGGCCACCCGGGAGCACGGGAGCGTGCTCGAGCTCGTGCTGGTGGACGTCTCGGGCAAGGGCCAGGGCGCGGGCGTGCGGTCGCTGCAGCTCTCCGGGGCGCTCGCCGGGCTGGTGGGGCAGCTCGAGAGCGCGGACTTCCTGCCGGCCGCGAACGCGTACCTGCTGGGCCAGGCGTGGGAGGAGGGGTTCGCGAGCGCCGTGCACCTGTCGGTCGACCTGGCGACGGGCGACTACGAGGTGGCGTCCGCGGGGCACCTCCCGCCGGTGCACCTGCACTCCGGGTCCGGGGTGGTGGAGCTGCTCACCGTGCCGGGCGGCCCGGTGCTGGGTGTCGTCGAGGGCGCACGGTTCCCGCGGGTCGGCGGGCGCATCGACCCCGGCGACGCCCTGCTGCTGTACACCGACGGGCTGGTGGAGACGCCGGGCGGCGACCTGGACCTCGGCATCGACCGGCTCCGGGGTGCCGCGGAGGACGTGCTGGCGACGCGGCGCGGCGGCGCGGACGACGTGATCGCGCGGATCGGCGCGAGCGAGGGCGACGACCGGGCGCTCGTCCTGGTGCGCCGGGACTGACGGCCGTGGACGAGGACTACCTGGAGGCCGTGCTGGACGTCGTGGGGGCGATCCCGCCGGGCCGCGCGATGACGTACGGGCTCGTGGCCGAGGTGGTGCAGGACCGCCTCGTGGCGTCCGGGCTCCCCGCGCGCGGCGGCCCGCGGCAGGTGGGCCAGGTCATGGCGCGCGGCGGCAGCGGCGTGCCGTGGTGGCGGGTGGTGAACGCGGCCGGGTCGCCGCCGGCGCACCACGCGGCCGCGGCGCTGGACCGGCTGCGCGCCGAGGGCACCCCGCTGACCGCCGACGGGACGCGGGTCGCGCTGCGGCGCGCCGTGTGGTTCCCCGACGACCCGGCGGCCGGCTGACCGGTCAGCCCTGCAGGTCCCGGACCCGCACGGCGGCGAGGGCACCGGCCACCAGGGCCCCCGCCACGAGCGTCAGCGCGGCCAGCGGCGCGAGGTCCAGCGACGCGGCGGGCACCGGCGGGACCAGGCCGAACGGGGCCACGTCCAGCACGGCGTCCGGCAGGCCCAGCACCGGTCCGTACACCCCGACGACCACCGAGGCGACCAGCAGCGCCCACCCCGGCCACGCCGGCGCCCCGGTGCCGTGCAGCAGGGCGGCGAGCGCGACGAACGCCGCGACGACCGGCAGGTGGGCGAGCGAGGCGAGGGTGCACGCGGTCACCGCGCCGTCGACCGCTCCCGCCGCCCCGAGGCCGAGACCCAGGCCGCTCGCCAGCAGCAGCACGGTCGCCCCCGCGATCGCGACGCCGAGCTGGGCGCCCAGCCACGCACGCCGGTCGACGGACGCCGCGAGCACGGCGGAGGCCCGGCCGTCGGTCTCCTCGCGCCGCAGGTGCCCGACCACGGTGACGGCGTACACCGCGACCGCCATGGCCAGGATCCCCAGGAACGTCGAGACGGTGCGCAGCACGAGGTCGTCACCCGGGGCGGACCCGAACGCCTGCGCGAGCTGCGGCTGGTCCGCGAAGCTGTCGACGATGCCCTGCGTCATCGAGCCGGTCAGCGCGGCGAAGGCGAGCAGGGAGACCGCCCACCAGGCCAGTCCCGCCCGCTCGAGGCGTGCGGCGAGGCCCACCGGACCGGCCAGCCACCGGGAGGCGCGGGCGGCCCCCCGGCGCTCGGGGACGAGCCCGGCGCCGACGTCCCGGCGGGCGGCGAGCGCGACCGCGACGGCCAGGAGCACCGCCGCGGTGACGACGTGCAGCAGCAGCGGCCACCACCGCAGGTCGACGAACGCCCGCGTCTGCTGGGCCCAGCCGACGGGGGACGCCCACGAGAGCGCGCTGCCGCCGGTCCGCCGCGCGTCGCCGATGCCGCGGAGCAGGAACGCGAGGGCGAGGACGGCGCCCGCCGACCCGCTGGCGGCGCGGGCGCCGGTGGTGAGCTGCGCGGTCACGGCGGCGACCGTGCCGAACGTGACGCCGACCGCCGCGACGCCGAGGGCGACGGCGGCGCTGTCGCGCGCGTCGAGGCCGTTCGCCGTCAGCGCGCCCAGCAGCCCCGCCGCCACCGCGGCGTCCGCGACGAGCATGACGGCGAGCGCGGTGGCGAGCGGCGCGGCCCGGCCGACCACCCCGGCGCGCACCAGGTCCGTGCGCCCGTCCTCCTCCTCCGCGCGGGTGTGCCGCACGACCAGGAGGATCGACATGAGGGCGGCGGCCACGGCGAGCATGCCGAGCATCTCGTTGGCGATCATCACGCCGAACGTGTAGTCGTCGAGCCCGTACCCGGGGCCGGTCAGGAGGGCACCGGACGGCTCGCGCATGATCGCGGCGCGGGTCTGGCGGGCGGCGGCGTCCGGGTAGACGGTCGGCACGACGGCGCCGAAGTACGCCACGAGCCCGCCGAGGGACAGCGTCCACACCCCGATCCGGACGCGGTCCCGCCGGAGGGCGAACCGGGTGAGGTGACCGGTCCCGGCGAGCGGGCCGCCGGGGGCGGGTCCCGTGCGGCGGGGCCGGGTCGCCGCGGTCGTGGCGGTCGCGGCGGTCACGACGACGCCCCGGCACCGGCGCTGCTGCGGCCGTACTGCTCGACGAACAGCTGCTCCAGCGAGGGCGGTGCGGTGGTCAGCGCGGTCAGCCCGAGCGAGGCCAGCGCGGCGGTCACGGGGGAGAGCGCCTCGGCGTCGACGGACAGGTGCACCGTCCGGCCGTCCACGCGCACGTCGTGCGTCCCGGGCAGCGACGCGACGGCGCCGGGGTCGCCGGTGACGGTCGCGGTGACCGTCGTGCGGTGCAGGTGGCGCAGCCCGGAGAGCGTGCCGGTCTGCACCGCGCGCCCGTCGCGGATGATCGTCACGCGGTCGCAGAGCCGCTCGACCTCCGCCAGGATGTGCGACGACAGCAGCACGGTGCGGCCCTCGTCCCGGGCCCGCGTGATGCACTGCTGGAAGACCAGCTCCATGAGCGGGTCGAGGCCGGCGGTCGGCTCGTCCAGCACCAGCAGCTCCACGTCGGAGGCGAGCGCGGCGACCAGCGCGACCTTCTGGCGGTTGCCCTTGGAGTAGGTGCGGGCCTTCTTCGTGGGGTCGAGGTCGAACGCCTCCAGCAGCTCGGCCCGGCGGGCCGGGTCGGCGCCGCCCCGCAGCCGGGTGAGCAGGTCGATCGCCTCGCCGCCCGTGAGCTTCGGCCACAGCGTGACGTCCCCCGGGACGTACGCGAGCCGGCGGTGCAGCGCGACCGCGTCCGCCCACGCGTCGCCGCCGAGCACGCGCACCGTCCCGGCTTCCGGGCGCAGCAGGCCCAGCAGCACCCGGATCGTGGTGGACTTGCCGGCCCCGTTCGGGCCGAGGAACCCGTGCACCTCGCCGGCTTCGACCCGCAGGTCGAGCTCGTCGAGGGCGCGCACGGGGCCGAAGGACTTGGAGAGCCGGACGACGTCGATCACAGCGGGCACGGGGATCACGGGCTTTCGTCGCGGGGCCGCGCCGGGGCCGGCGGGCGGGACGGTGGGCGGGGTCGGACGGGTGGGCGGGCCGGACGGGCGCGGGGTGGGCGCCCCGGGGACGACGCGGACGCCGGGGCGCGCGGACGGGTCAGGCGGCGGGCGGCGGCGCGTGGCCGCCGGGCGGCGGCGCGCCGGCGTGCCCGACGTAGGCGTCGAGCAGGGCGCGGTCGGCCAGCAGCCCCTCGGTGTAGACCTCGAGCGCGGGCAGGGTCGCCGCGTCGGCGTACGCGCGCAGCGCCGGGCCCAGCCCCTCGGGGCCGGCCGGGTGCAGGCTGAGGTGCACGAGGAGGGCCCCGATGCCGCTGATCGCGAGCCAGCGCGCCCGCGCCTCCTCGTCGCGGCTGGGGCGGATGGTGCCGGCCGCGACCCCGTCCGCGAGGTACTGCCGGGCGTCGGCCACGAACGACTCGACGAAGCGCTGCGCCATGCCGCCGCCGTCCTGGAGGCTCCGGACCGCGTACGCCGCGAGCGGTGCGAACGACTCGACCCGGGCGAGCGCCGCGAGCACCGCCCCCGCGCCTCCCGGGCCGAGCGCCTCGGCCTTGTGCGACGCGATCGACGCGAGGACGTGCTCGTCGCACGCCTCCCGCAGCCGCTGCTTGCTGCCGAAGTGGTGCAGCACGAGCGCGGGGCTGACGCCGGCGTCCTCCGCGACCGTGCGGACGCCGGCCCGGAACCCGTCGCGCCCGAACCGCGCCACGGCGGCGTCCCGGATGCGGGCGCGCGCGGTGAGGTCGTCCGGGCCGGCGACTGAACGCATGTTCAGGATGCTAGCCAGCCGTTCAGCCGGGCGCAACGGACCGGCGCGCACCCCACCCGGACGCCGACGAGGGCGGACCCCTCGGCGGTCCGCCCTCGTGCCGCGTCCGGCGGCGGGCCGGGCCGGCGGCGACCGGCGCCCGGCCGCCGCCGGCCTGTGATCAGTGCGCGACCACCGCCGCCTCGGCCGCCACGACGGCGGGTGCCGCAGCCGCCCGGGCGCGGCGGTCGGCCAGCCGGCGGAACAGCACGGCGGTGAGGACGGCGCCGCCCGCGAAGATCCCCGCCGACCACGTGTACGCGGTGTCGAAGCTGTGCAGCGCCGCCTCGGCGAGCACCTCCGGCGTGGCCGGGGCGTGCGCCGCGACGTAGGTGCTCGCCGCGGTGGCGGCCAGCGTGTTGAGCAGCGCCGTGCCGATGGCGCCGCCCACCTGCTGGCTGGTCGAGACCAGCGCCGAGGCGGCCCCGGCCAGGCGCGGCTCGACCCCCAGCGTCGCGAGCTGGAACGACGCGGGCATGATCGAGGCCATCCCGACGCCCATGAGCACGAGCCCCGGCAGGACGTGCGCGTAGGTGCTGTCGGTCTCCAGCGTGGTGAGCGTCAGCATCGCCCCGGCGGCGAGCAGCATGCCGATCGGGACCAGGACCTTCGGGCCGAAGCGGGGGATGAGCAGGTTCGACTGGATCTGCGCGGTGACGATGATCGACACGACCATCGGCAGGAACGCGACGCCGGTGCGCATCGGGGAGTAGCCGAGCGTCGACTGCAGGTAGTACGTGAGGAACAGGAAGACCCCGAACATCCCGGAGCCCGCCACGAGGATCGCGAGGAACGACGCGCCGCGGTCCCGGTCCAGCACCACGTCCAGCGGCAGCACGGCGTGCGACGCGGTCCGCTGCCGCAGCACGAACCCGACGAGCAGGACGACGCTCGCGGCCAGGGGGCCCCACGTGGCCGGGGAGTCCCAGCCCTGCGGCTCGGCCTGCGAGAAGCCGAGGACCAGCGCGAACAGCCCCGCGGAGCCGAGCAGCACGCCGGGCAGGTCGAGGCGGTGGCCGGCCGTGCCCCCGGCCCGGGGGAGCAGCGCGGTGCCGGCGACCAGGGCGACGGCGGCGATGACGACGTTGACGTAGAGGTTCCAGCGCCAGTCGAGGTTCTCGGTGAGGTACCCGCCGAGCAGCAGGCCGATGGCGCCGCCCATGCCGGCGATCGCGCCGAACACGCCGAACGCGCGCGCCCGCTCCCGGGGGACGGTGAACGTGGTGGTCAGCACGGACAGGGCGGAGGGCGCGAGCACCGCGCCGAACACGCCCTGGAGCGCGCGGGCGGCGACGAGCAGCTCGAACGACCCGGCGGCCCCGCCGAGCGCGGACGCGACCGCGAACCCGACGAGCCCGATGAGGAACATGCGGCGCCGCCCGAACATGTCGGACAGCCGCCCGCCGAGCAGCAGCAGGCTGCCGAACGCGAGGGCGTAGGCGGTGACGACCCACTGGCGGTCGTTGTCGGAGAAGCCGAGCTCGGCCTGGGCCGAGGGCAGGGCGATGTTCACGATGGTCGCGTCGAGCACGACCATGAGCTGGGCGAGCGCGGCGGTCGCGAGGACGAGCCAGCGCCGCGGGTCGGGTGCCGGCAGGGCGGCGTCGGGTGTGGACACAGGTGTGCTTCCTCAGGACGTCGGTGTGGGGATGGGACGACGGTAATCCAAGACCGCCTAGTTCCGAAACCCATCAGTCTCGATTTGTCTCCGGGGGGCCCGGCGGGCACAATGGCCGCGACGGAGAGGAGCGGGCATGACAGCGCGTGGCGACGACGCGGACGTCGCGCTGCCCGCGCCCGCGCCGGCCTCCCGCCCCGGGCGCCCCCGCGACGAGGCGAAGGACGAGGCGATCCTCAGCGCAGCGCGCGAGCTGCTGCGCGAGCGCGGGTACGCCGGCATGACCATGGACGCCGTGGCCGAGCGGGCCGGCGCCGGCAAGGCCACCGTCTACCGCCGCTGGTCCTCCAAGGTGCAGCTCACGGTCGACAGCATGCTCTGCGCCAAGCAGCTCACCATCGACGAGGTCCCGGACACCGGCTCGCTGCGCGACGACCTCCTGGCCGTGGCCACCCGCGCCTCCCGGCTGAAGAACGACGACCTCATGCACGGCGTCATGTCGGCCATCCGCGAGCAGCCCGAGGTGGCCGCCGTCTTCCACGAGCAGTTCGTCGCGAGCCAGGCGCGGCTCATGCGGGACGTCCTGGAGCGCGCCGAGCTGCGCGGCGAGACGTCGCCCGACGCGGACGTCGAGATGATCACGGCCGTCGCGCTCGCGATGGTGCACTACCGCAAGGTCGTCGCGCACCGGCCGATGGACGCGGCGTTCGCCGCGCGCCTCGTGGACTCGGTGATCCTGCCGCTCGCGACCGGCCGGCTGACGTCGGCCGCGGAGCGGGAGGCCGTCGCCGCGGACGCCTGACGCCGCCGCGACCTCCCGCCCGTCCGCGGCGCCGCGGGGCCGGCGCCGCCGGTCAGGGCAGCGCGCGCCGGGAGCTGATGACGCCCGTGTCGAACCCCGCGAGGTGCAGCCCGCCGTGGAACCGGGCGTGCTCGATCTTCACGCACCGGTCCATGACGACGGTCAGCCCGGCGGCCTCGCCGCGGCGCGCGACGTCCTCGTGCCACGACCCGAGCTGGAGCCACAGCGCCCGCGCGCCCACGGCCAGCGTCTCGTCGAGCACGGTCGGCAGGTCGTCGTGGCGGCGGAACACGTCCACCAGGTCCGGCACCACCGGCAGCGCGTCGAGCGACGGGTACACCGGCAGCCCGAGGATCTCGGTCTCGCGCGGGTTCACCAGGTACAGGTCGTACGGCGCGCTGGAGCGCAGGTACGTCGTGACGAAGTACGACGCCCGGGACGGGTTGTTCGACGCGCCGACGATCGCGATGGACCGGGTGCGGCGCAGCAGCGCGAGCCGCTCCGGGGCGGACGGCCCCTGCCAGGTGCGGGTCGTGGTGCTCATCGGGTCGCCTCCGGCAGGGTGCAGGCGTCGGCGGGTCCGACGGCGGGGACGGGCAGCGCGGCCGGCGGGCCCGCGGGGCGTGCGGCGCCGGGCGGGCGGACGGGATCCGGGGCGGTCGCGGCCGTCAGGGCCTGGTCCAGGTCCCAGAGGATGTCCTCCGGGTCCTCCAGCCCCACGCTGATCCGCACCAGGTCCTCCGGGACGCCCGCGGCGGCGAGCTGCTCGGCGGACAGCTGCTGGTGCGTCGTCGACGCCGGGTGGATGACGAGCGTGCGGGCGTCTCCCACGTTCGCGAGGTGGCTGGCGAGCTGCAGCGCCTCGATGAACCGGCGACCCACCTCGCGGCCGGACCGCTCGGGGGTGCCGGCGAGCCGGAACGCGAACACCGACCCGGGGCCGAGCGGCAGGTAGCGGGCGGCGCGCTCGTGGTGCGGGTGGGACGGCAGGCCCGCCCAGTGCACGGCGCCGACGCGCGGGTCCGCGTCGAGCCACCCGGCCACCGCGCGGGCGTTCGCCAGGTGCGCGTCGAGGCGCTGCGGCAGGGTCTCGACGCCCTGCAGCAGCTGGAACGCCGACTGGGCGGACAGCGTCGGGCCGATGTCCCGCAGCTGCTCGGAGCGCAGCTTGGTGAGGAACCCGTACTCGCCGAAGTTCCCCCACCAGGACACGCCGTTGTACGACGGCACCGGCTCGGTCATCTGCGGGAACTTCCCGTTGCCCCAGTCGAACCGGCCGGACTCGACGACCACGCCGCCGAGCGTCGTGCCGTGCCCGCCGAGGAACTTCGTGGCCGAGTGGATGACGATGTCCGCGCCGTGCTCGATGGGCCGCACCAGGTACGGGGTCGACAGCGTCGCGTCCACGACCAGCGGGACGCCGGCGGCGTGGGCAACCTCCGCGAGCCCGGCCAGGTCCGCCACGTCGCCCGACGGGTTCGCGACGACCTCGGTGTACAGCACCTTCGTCTCCGGGCGGATCGCCGCGGCGAAGTCGGCCGGGTCGGTGCCGGGGACGAACGTGGTGTCCACGCCGAACCGGCGCAGCGTGACGTCGAGCTGCGTGACCGTGCCACCGTAGAGCTGCGCGGACGCCACGACGTGGTCGCCGGCGCCGACGAGCGCGGCGAACGTGACGAACTCCGCGGCCATCCCGGACGCCGTCGCCACGGCCCCGATGCCGCCCTCGAGCGACGCGATCCGCTCCTCGAGGGCCGCGACGGTGGGGTTGCCGATGCGGGAGTAGATGTTCCCGTACTTCTGCAGCGCGAACAGGTTCGCCGCGTCCGCGGTGTCGGTGAAGACGAACGACGTCGTCTGGTAGATCGGCACGGCGCGGGCGCCCGTGGCGGCGTCGGGGACGGCCCCGGCGTGCAGGGCGCGCGTGCGGAAGCCGAAGCGGTGCTCCTCGGTGGTCATGCGGGCAGGGCCTCCTCGGCCGTGGTGGGGTGGGGACGGGCGGCGCGGGGCAGCAGGGCCGCGACCTGCTCCACCGCCCACGGGTTCTGCAGGGACGTGCGGTCGCCGAGCGGGCGGCCGTCGTGCAGGTCGGCCAGCAGGCGGCGCAGGATCTTGCCCGACCGGGTCTTCGGGACCTCGGGCACCACGACGACGTGCCGCGGCTTGGCGACCGGCCCGATCTCGCGGGCGACCTGCGCCCGCAGCTCCTCGCGCAGCGCGTCGGCCGCGGCCCGCCACGCGGCGACGTCCTCGACCGGCCCCGGCGGCACGGCCGGCACGACGAACGCCGCGACGGCCTGCCCGCCCACCGCGTCCGCCACCCCGGCGACGCCGGCCTCGCCGACGGCGGGGTGCGCGACCAGGGCCGACTCGATCTCGATGGTCGACAGCCGGTGGCCGGCGACGTTCACGACGTCGTCCACCCGGCCGAGCAGCCACACGTCGCCGTCGGCGTCCCAGGACGCGCCGTCGCCCGCCAGGAAGTACCCCTGCGCCGCGAACGGGCGCCAGTACGAGTCGAGGTAGCGCCGCGGGTCGCCCCACACGGTGCGCGCCATGCCGGGCCACGGGCGGTCGATGACGAGGTACCCGCCGGCGCCGCGCGGCACGTCGGCGCCGTGCTCGTCGACCACCCGGGCGGACAGCCCCGGCAGCGGCCGGGTGGCCGAGCCGGGCTTGAGCGTCGTCACACCGGGCAGCGGCGCGATCACCGCCGCGCCGGTCTCGGACTGCCACCACGTGTCGACCACCGGCGCCCGGTCGCCGCCCAGCTCGCGGCGGAACCACACCCACGCCTCGGGGTTGATCGCCTCGCCGACCGTGCCCAGCAGCCGGATGCTCGACAGGTCGTACCCGTCCGGCAGGCCGTCGGGGAACCACGTCATGAACGTCCGGATGAGGGTCGGCGCGGTGTAGTACACCGTGACGCCGTACCGCTCGATGACCTCCAGGTGGCGCTCGCGGTGCGGGGTGTCCGGCGTGCCCTCGTAGATCACCTGCGTGAGGCCGTTGCTCAGCGGTCCGTAGATCTCGTAGGTGTGCGCGGTCACCCACGCGAGGTCGGCGGTGCACCAGTGGACGTCGTCGGGCTTGGCGTCGAACACCGCCCAGTGCGACCAGGACGCGTGCGTGAGGTAGCCGCCCGTGGTGTGCACCAGGCCCTTCGGCTTCCCGGTGGTGCCCGAGGTGTAGATGATGAACAGCGGGTGCTCGGCGTCGAACGCCTGCGCCTCGTGCCGGTCGGAGGCGGCGTCCACGACGTCGTGCCACCAGACGTCGCGCCCCGCGGTCCAGGCGACGTCCTGCCCGGTGCGCCGCACCACCAGCACGTGCTCGACGTGGTCCAGGCCCTCGACCGCGGCGTCGGCGGCGGACTTCACCTCGACGGCCCGGCCGCGCCGGAACTGCCCGTCGCTGGTGACGAGCAGCTTCGCGCCGGTGTCCTGCACCCGGAACCGCACCGCCTCCGCGGAGAACCCGCCGAACACCAGTGAGTGCACCGCGCCGACCCGAGCGATCGCCAGCGTCACGACGATCGTCTCGGCGATGACCGGCAGGTAGACGACCACCCGGTCGCCCGGCCCGACGCCCAGGTCGGTGAGCGCGTTCGCGGCCTTCGCGACCTCGCGCTGCAGGTCGGCGTAGGTGTACGAGCGGCGGTCGCCGCGCTCGCCCTCGGCGTGGATCGCGACCTTGTCGCCCCGGCCGGCGGCGACGTGCCGGTCGACGCAGTTCACCGCGGCGTTGAGCCGGCCGCCGACGAACCAGCGCGCCTCCGGCACGGTCAGCTCGCCGTCCGGGCCGGGCGCGGCGGGGGACCACGTGTGCGCGGTGTGCCAGGGCTGCGCCCACTCCAGGCGACGGGCGGCGTCCTCCCAGAACCCGACCGGGTCGGCCTCCGCGCGGGCGCGCAGGGCCGCGTCGAGCTCCGGGTCGACGTTCCAGCCGCCCGGGCCGCCGGGGTCGGCCGGCGCGGGGTACGTGCGGGTCTCGGACTGCAGGGCCGTGAAGGTCACGCCCACCTCCTCAGCAGGCGCTTCTCGGCCAGGCCGATCAGCGCGTCGGTCGTCTTGCCCAGCAGAGCCAGCAGCACGATCGCCAGCAGGATCCGGTCGACGCGGCCGTTCTGCCCGGAGTCCGTCAGCAGGAACCCGAGCCCCATCGACGACGCGATGAGCTCCGCGGCCACGAGGAACAGCCACGCCTGCGCCATGCCGAGTCGCAGGCCCGCCACCACCGCGGGCAGCGCGGCGGGCAGCTGCACGCCGCCCAGCAGCCGCGGCCCGCGCAGCCCGTAGGCGCGCCCGGCCTCCACCAGGTGCGGGTCGACGTGCCGGAGCGCGGCGACCACGGTCGTGTACACGGGGAAGAACGCGCCGATCGCGATGAGCGTGATCTTCGAGTCCTCGCCGATCTTGAGCCACAGGATCAGCAGCGGCACCCACGCCAGCGACGGCACCGCGCGCACGCCCGCGAGCACGGGCTCCAGCAGGGCGCCGGCCAGCCGGGACAGCCCGACCAGCGACCCGAGCGCGAGCCCCAGCGCCGCGCCCGCGACGAAGCCCAGCAGGACGCGCTGCGTCGAGATCGCCACGTACGGCCCGAGCAGGCCGCGCTGCGTCAGGTCCACGGCCGCGGTCCACACGGACGCCGGGCTCGGCAGCTGGTACGGCGCCACCCGCCCGGTCGCCGTGACCCACTGCCACGCGAGCAGCAGCAGCGCGGGGACGACGAGGCCGAGGGCCACGCGCACCGGGCGCCGGCCGGGCGGACCCGCGGCGCGGGGACCGGACGCGAGGCCCGGGCTGAACGGGTTCCAGCCGGGGCGGATGCGCCCGCGGTCGTCGGTCACCGGGGCGGAGGTGCCCGCGACGGTGGCGGTGCCGAGCACGGGGGACATGGGGTCTCCTCGGGAGGGTGGGGCCGGTGGCCGCGCGGGTGCGCGGCCACCGGCGGGACGTCAGTCCGCGATCGTGGACGGGTCCGCGGCCTCGGCGAACTGCGGGTCGAACAGCTCGTCGAGCGCGGTGTCGACCAGGTCCTGCGAGGCCACGTCGCCGGACTCCACGAAGATCGGCCCCACCACGTCGAGCACCGCGCGCTGCGCGTCGCCCGGGACGGGGTCGATGTCGAGCGTCGTGCGCTCGGTGATGACCGTCTCGGCCACCGCCGGGTCGATGCCGGCGACGTCCGCGAGGATCGCGGCCACCTCGTCGGGGTTCTCCTGCGCCCACGCGCGGGCCTTCTCGTACGCGTCGACGACCACCTGCGCCAGGTCCGGGCTGGCGTCCAGGAACTCCTGCGTCGCGTTGAGGAACCCGTAGGTGTTGAAGTCGACGTTCCGGTACAGCAGCGTCGACCCGGCCTCCGCCTCGCTCGCGGCCATCAGCGGGTCCAGGCCCGACCAGGCGTCCACGGAGCCGTTCTCGAGCGCGGCCTTGCCGTCGGCGTGCTGGAGGTTCTGCACCTCGACGTCCGCCGGGTCGACGCCGGCCGCGTCGAGCGCCTGCAGCAGGAAGAAGTACGGGTCGGTGCCCTTGGTGGCGGCGACCGAGCGGCCCGCGAGGTCCGCGACGTCGGTGATGTCCGAGCCCTCCGGCACGACGAGCGCGGCCCACTCGGGCTGCGAGTAGATGTCGATCGTGCGGATGGGGGAGCCGTTCGCCCGGGCCAGCAGCGCGGCGGACCCCGCGGTCGAGCCGACGTCGACCGCGCCCGCGCGCAGCGCCTCGTTGGCCTTGTTGGAGCCCGCGGACTGCACCCACTCCACGGTGACGTCGTCGCCGAGGGTGTTCTCCAGCCAGCCCTGGTCCTTGATGACGAGGCTCAGCGGGTTGTACGTCGCGAAGTCCAGCGTGAGGGTGTCGGCGCTCCAGCCGGAGTCGTCGCCCTCGGGGGCGGAGCCGGCCTGCGCCTCGCCCTCGCCGGCGACGCAGCCGCCGAGCAGCAGGGTCGCGGCGAGCACGGAGGCCACGGCGGCGGCGGGGCGGCGCACGGCGGCGCGGGATCGGGCGGTCATGTCGGTCGTCTCCTCGGTGGGTGGGTGCCCGTCGGGGGCGGGCGGGGGAGTGCGGGTCAGATGGCGTGGTGCAGGTCGGGGTCGTGCACGTGGTGGTGGGTCGGGACGCCGAGGCCGTCGAGCAGCTCGGCGCGCAGCTCGGCCAGGCGGGCGTCGGCGCGGTCCCGGGGGCGGGCGCCCGGCACGCGCAGGACGCGGCGCACGGACGTGCCCCCCGCGTCGGGGGTGCCGAGCAGGACGACGCGGTCCGCGAGGAACAGCGCCTCCTCGACGTCGTGGGTGACGAGCAGGACCGTCGTCGGGCGCTCGGCGTGGACGTCGAGCAGCAGGTCCTGCATCCGGAGCCGGGTGAGGGCGTCCAGCGCCCCGAAGGGCTCGTCGAGCAGCAGCACCGCCGGGCGCCGGGCCAGGGCCCGGGCCAGCGACGCGCGCTGCGCCATGCCGCCCGAGACCTGCCGGGGCCGCAGGCCCGCCGAGCCGGACAGGCCGACGAGCTCCAGCAGCCGCGCCACCTGCTCGCGGGCGTCGCGCCGCGGCGTGCCGCGGGGCAGCCCCAGCGCGACGTTCTGCGCGAGCGTCCGCCACGGCAGCAGCCGCGGCTCCTGGAACGCGACGGCCGTGCGCGGGTCGTACGGTCCGACGGGCGAACCGCCCAGCAGGATCTCGCCCTCGTCCGGCCGGTCCAGGCCGGCGACCTGGCGCAGCAGCGTCGACTTGCCGCAGCCGGACGGGCCGATGACGGCCACGACCTCGCCCGCGGCGACGTCGAGGTCGACGCCGGCGAGCACGGTGCGGGTGCCCTCCGGGGTGGCGAACGCCCGGGCGACGCCGCGCAGCCCGACCGGGCGGGCGGTGCCGGCCGCGGCGGGCGGTGCGGGCGGTGCGGGTGCCGGAGGCGCGGCGGGCGCGGCGGCGTCCGCGGGCGGGGTCGGTGCGGCGGGCGCGGCGGGCGCCGTGGTGGGGCGGGTGGGGGAGGTCATGCGAGGTCCCGGGT
>NZ_JBCLVN010000057.1:0-28300 GCF_039548315.1 Cellulomonas olei | reverse complement strand
ACGCGGCCGTCGCGGCGGTCCCCGTCGCCGGCAGCACCGCGGGCGGCACCGGCCCGGTCCCCGACGCCTGCGCGACGGTCGGCGTGGCGTCCGCGGCCGGGAAGGCCACCGTGCTGCCCGCGGCGGTCGCGGCGGGCGGCGGGGACGGCACGACCGTGCCGAGCGCGACGGTCGCCGCCTCGGGCGAGTACCGCTCCCCGCGCCGCTCGGCCTCCGCGAGCGCGGCGACCACCTCGTCCGGCTGCGCGCGGTCCGCGGGGTCGGCGGCGAGCGCGTCCCACAGCGCGCCGGCGGTGACGGGGCCGAGCCCGGCGAGGTCGGCGTCGCCGGAGCGGGTGCGGACCAGCACGGCCTCCAGCGGCCGGGTGCCGAACGGGGCGCGGCCGGTGGCGGCGAACGCGAGCAGGGCCGCCCAGCCCCACCAGTCCGTGGCGGGCGTCGGCTCGGCGCCGTCGACGAGCTCCGGCGCCAGGTACCCCGGCGTGCCGACGACGAACCCCGTCGACGTCACGCGGGTCTCGTCGACGGCCTGCGCGATGCCGAAGTCGATGAGCACCGGGCCGTCCGGCGTGACCAGGACGTTGCTGGGCTTGAGGTCGCGGTGCACCACCCCGGCGGCGTGCACCGCCGCGAGCGCGTCCCGCAGCCCGTCGGCCAGCCGGTGCAGCGCGGCGGCGTCGAGCGGACCCCGCCGGCGCACGCGCTCGCTGAGGTCCTCGCCGGGCACCAGCTCGGTGACGAGGAACGCCTCCGTCGAGTCGGCCTCCGCGTCGAGCACCGCGGCGACCCCCGGGTGGCGCAGCCGCTGCAGGGCGAGGACCTCCCGGCGCAGCCGCTCCCGCGACGTCGGGTCGGCGCCGATGTGCGGGTGCAGCAGCTTGAGGGCGACCGGAGTCCCCCCGCCGTCCACCGCCCGGTACACCGTGCCCATGCCGCCGGAGCCGAGCGGCGCGAGAATGGTGTACCCGCCGATCTCGGCGCCCGGTGCCAGGCCGATGCGCTCCATGCGGGCACGGTAGCCGCCGCCCCGGTGGCGCGCGGGGTCGGCACGCGGGGCCGGCGGTGGAGACGCCACCGGGCCCGGACCTGTCGTCCGACGTTTCCCGGGCGGGACCGCAAAGGTCACGTTAGGGTCAGGATGACACCAAGGAGCTGATGGATCCGTGACATCTGCTGGTTACGACCTGGTCGTCGTCGCGAACCGCCTGCCGGTGGACGTGACGCTGGACGACGACGGGAACCCGAGCTGGACCCGCTCCCCCGGCGGGCTGGTGACCGCCCTGGAGCCGGTGGTCCAGCGGTCCGACGGCGCGTGGGTGGGCTGGGGCGGCTCCGCCGACCTGGAGCTCGAGCCGTTCGACGCCGACGACATGCGCCTGGTCCCCGTGAAGCTCACCGAGGACGACCTGCGCGACTACTACGAGGGCTTCTCCAACGACACGCTGTGGCCGCTGTACCACGACGTGATCCAGCCGCCGACGTTCCACCGGCAGTGGTGGGACGCCTACCAGCGGGTCAACCGCCGGTTCGCGGAGGCCGCGGCCGCGCAGGCGGCGCAGGGCGCGACGGTCTGGGTGCACGACTACCAGCTCCAGCTCGTGCCCGCGTTCCTCCGGGAGCTGCGCCCGGACGTGCGGATCGGGTACTTCCACCACATCCCGTTCCCCCCGCTGGAGATCTTCGTCCAGCTCCCCTGGCGGCTCCAGGTCGTCGAGGGCCTGCTGGGCGCCGACCTCGTGGGCTTCCAGCGCGGCGGCGACGCCGCGAACTTCGTGCGGGCGGTGCGCCGGCTGACCGACCGGACCACCCGCGGCCAGATGATCACGCTCACCGGGCAGGACGGCCGGGTGCAGCGCCACGTGCGCGCCGCGTCGTTCCCCATCTCGATCGACTCCCGCGCGTTCGACTCGCTCGCCCGCACGCCGGAGGTGCAGCAGCGCGCGAAGGAGATCCGGGCCGAGCTCGGGGACCCGAAGGTGCTGCTGCTCGGCGTCGACCGCCTGGACTACACCAAGGGCATCCGGCACCGCATCAAGGCGTTCGGCGAGCTGCTGGAGGACGGCCGCATGACGGTCCCGGACGCCACCCTCGTGCAGGTCGCGTCCCCGAGCCGTGAGAACGTGGGCGCCTACCAGCAGCTGCGCGACGACGTCGAGGTGCTGGTCGGCCGGATCAACGGCGAGTTCGGCGAGCTCGGCCACCCGGCCATCCACTACATGCACCACTCCTACCCGATGGAGGAGATGGCGGCGCTGTACCTCGCGGCGGACGTCATGCTGGTGACCGCGCTGCGCGACGGCATGAACCTGGTCGCCAAGGAGTACATCGCGGCGCGCTCGGACGACCGGGGCGCCCTCGTGCTCAGCGAGTTCACCGGCGCCGCCGACGAGCTCGGCGGGGCGGCCATCCTGGTCAACCCCCACGACATCGCCGGCCTGAAGAACGCCATCCAGCACGCGGCCAACATCGACCCCCGCGAGGCGCGCAAGCGCATGCGGCGGCTGCGGCGCCGGGTGCTGGAGAACGACGTCGCCCACTGGTCGGACTCGTTCCTGTCCGTGCTGACGGCCGTGCCGGTGCGCGACCAGCACGTCTGAGGAGGACCCCGCGTGACCGACGACCTGCGCACCGCCCTGCTCGACGCGGTGTCCGACCCCGGGCGCCTGCCCGTGCTGCTGGCGCTCGACTTCGACGGCACCCTCGCGCCGCTGCAGGACGACCCCGAGCTGTCCCGCGTGCTGCCCGAGGCCGCGGCCGCCCTGCGCTCCCTGGCCGGCAGCCCCGCACGGGTGCGCCTGGCGCTCGTCTCCGGGCGCGCCATGGCCGACCTGCACCGGCTCGCCGAGGTCCCCCCCGGCACCGTGCTGATCGGCAGCCACGGCGCGGAGCGGGCCCGCGTCACGGAGCACGGTCTGGACCGCGACGTCATCGCCCTGACCGACGAGCAGGCGGACCGGCTCGCGGCGCTCGGCGGCGAGCTGCAGGCGGTGGCCCGCGGCCGCGACGGCGTCTGGGTGGAGACCAAGCCGGCGGCCGTCGCGGTGCACACCCGCCTGGCGGACCCCGAGGTCGGCGACCGGGCGGAGTCGGAGGCGCTGGCGGTCGGCGAGCGCCTCGGCTCCGTGACGCTGCACGGCAAGAAGGTGGTCGAGGTGTCGGTGCTCGACGCCGACAAGGGCGCCGCGCTCGCGGCCCTGCGCGACGAGCTGCACGCCGCCACGGTGGTCTTCGCCGGGGACGACGTCACGGACGAGCACGCGTTCCGGGCGCTCGGCCCGCAGGACGTGACCGTGAAGGTCGGCGACGGGGCGACCGCCGCCCGGTTCCGGGTCGCGGACCCCGAGGAGCTCGCGGCGCTGCTGTCCGGGCTCGCGGCGGCCGTGGCGGGCGCACCGGACGACCCCCCGGGCACGCCCGGGTCCCGCGGGGCGGGGAGCGCCGCCGGGGCGTAGGTTGCGGCCATGAGGGGCGACCGCGCCGCCATGCAGGACGTCGAGCTGGTCGACGTCGGGACCGGCGCGGACCTCGCACCCGACGACCCGGCCTCCGAGGCGGAGCGCAGCCGTCGGCTCGCCCGCCGCCGTCGTCGGCTGCGCCGGTGGTGGCCGGTCCCGGTCGGTCTCGCGGCCGTCCTGGTCGGGACGCAGGCCGTCCTCGCCGCGCGCGAGCAGGCCGAGGTCGCGGCCCGGCAGCGCGTCGACGGCGTGCTGCGCACCGTCGGCCCGGCGCTGGAGGCGACCCGGCGGCTGCCCGACGCCGTGGCGCCCGTGGTGTTCAGCGGGATCACCGCCGAGGGAGGTCTGCGGGTCGGGCCGTCGCAGCCCGACTGGGACGACCCCCGCGAGCTGATCGCCGTCGACGCGCAGGGGGAGACCGTCTGGCACGTCTCGCTGGAGGACGACGGCGCCGGCCCCGCCATGCCCGGGCTCGGCGCGGAGTACCCGCTGTGCGCCGGCGACGGCGACCCGGCGGCGGTCGTGGACTGCGTCGTGCTGGACCGCTCCGCCCTGGCCGTGGCCGCGGCCGACGACGGCAGCAGCGTCGCCGGCCCGCCGGAGGCCGGGCGGCTGGTGTCGTTCGACGCCCGCACCGGCGAGCGGCTGGGCTCGCGCCCGGTGCCGCCGGTGTCCGGCTGGGCGGGCGACGCCTCCGTGCACGCCCTGGCCTCCGTGACCGGCGGGGCGCTCGTCGTCACGGCGTGGGAGCCGGGGGGCGCGCTGGCCGGCGAGCCGCGCTGGCGCACCCGCGTCCCGCTCGACCCGGCCGGGCTGACACGCGAGGCGCTGACCTACCCGCCGTCCGTCGGCGTGGAGCGCGGGCACGTGATGGTCCAGGGCGCGCTCGGGTCGTGGGCGCTGTCCGCCGCGGACGGGCGCGTGGAGAGCGCCGGGTCGCAGTACCTGCAGGCGACCCGCACCGGCCGCCTCACCGCCCCGGGCGTCCCCGTGCGCGTCCTCGACGGCGCCGGCCGGACCGTCGCCACCCTCCCCGGGCCGCCCGCGGTGCTGCTCGTCGACGACGGCAGCCTGCCGGACGTCGAGGTGGTCGTCACCGACGGCGAGCACGGGCGGGACCTCGTCGGCTACGACGTCGCCGGCGACCGGCAGCGCTGGTCCCTGCCGCGGCCGCTGTGGGTCGACTCGGGCCTCGTGCTGCTGGAGGGCACCCTCTACGGGCAGGACCGCGAGGCGGTGTGGGCGGTGGACGTGGCCACCGGCCGGGAGCTGTGGCGCACCGCCGCACCCGTCGTCGCCGACTTCGGCGGCGTGCTCACCGACGGCCGGCACGTCCTGGCGATCGGGATCACCACCGAGGTCGTCGCGGCCGGGACACCCGTGGAGCCGGCCGCGGGCCAGGACGCGCGGCCGCCCGCCGCGTCGTCGCGCACCCTGCTGGCGTTCGACCTCGGCACCGGCGCGCTCGCGTGGGCGACCCGGCTGCCCGACGCCGTGCAGGGCGTCTGGGCCTGGCACGGCGACCTGCTGGGGTTCGGGCCCGACGACGTGCTGGTCCTCAACTGAGGCACCCCCGGCGGATGTGACCGACGTCCCACCGGCGGGCCCGGGTGTGGTTTGATGTCCGTGGACCGAGGGGGGTCACCCGACCTCCCTCGAGCCGTGTCAGCGAAGACACACTGACACTCTTCACGACGGATCGTCCGGCACGTACCTGCCGGTGAAGGGACTGATCACGCATGGCTACGGTCACGTTCGACAAGGCCACCCGGGTGTACCCGGGCACCGAGCGCCCCGCGGTGGACGCGCTCGACCTCCACATCGAGGACGGCGAGTTCCTCGTCCTCGTCGGCCCCTCCGGCTGCGGCAAGTCGACCTCGCTCCGCATGCTCGCGGGCCTCGAGGACGTCAACGCCGGTCGCATCCTCATCGGCGACCGCGACGTCACCGACGTCCAGCCGAAGGACCGGGACATCGCGATGGTGTTCCAGAACTACGCGCTGTACCCGCACATGACGGTCGCGGACAACATGGGCTTCGCGCTCAAGATCGCCGGCACCCCCAAGGCCGAGATCCGCACCCGCGTCGAGGAGGCCGCCAAGATCCTCGACCTCACCCAGTACCTCGACCGCAAGCCGAAGGCGCTCTCCGGCGGTCAGCGCCAGCGCGTCGCCATGGGCCGCGCGATCGTGCGCCAGCCGCGCGTGTTCCTCATGGACGAGCCGCTGTCGAACCTCGACGCCAAGCTCCGCGTCCAGACGCGCACCCAGATCGCCTCGCTGCAGCGCCGCCTCGGCGTCACCACGGTCTACGTCACGCACGACCAGACCGAGGCGCTCACCATGGGCGACCGCATCGCGGTCCTCAAGGACGGCCTCCTGCAGCAGGTCGGCACCCCGCGCGACATGTACGACACCCCGGCCAACGTGTTCGTCGCCGGCTTCATCGGCTCCCCGGCCATGAACATCGGCACGTTCCCGATCGTCGACGGTGTCGCCACGGTCGGCTCGGCTGGCATCGCCGTGCCGCGCACCGCGCTCGACACCCTGGTCTCGGACGACAACAACAGCATCACGATCGGCTTCCGCCCGGAGTCGCTGGACGTCGTCCCCGAGGGCACGCCGGACGCGCTGCCGGTGGTCGTGAACATCGTCGAGGAGCTCGGCTCCGACGCGTTCGTGTACGGCTCGCTGGTCGGCGAGGCCGGCGCGGCCGACGTCCACTCCGGTGCCGGCGACGCGCAGGTCATCGTGCGCGTCGACCCGCGCCAGGTCCCCGCCAAGGGCGAGAAGATCTGGGTCCGCATCCGCACCGGCGAGCAGCACCTGTTCCACGCCGGCTCGGGCGAGCGCATCGCCGTCTGACGCACGACATCTCCACCTCGGAGGGGCGGGGCCGGCACACCACCGGCCCCGCCCCTTCGTCGTCGGATGGGAGAATCACCCCATGACCCCTCGCACGCGCCTGCAGATCACCGCGGCCGCGCCGGACCCGGCCCTGCTCGACCTCCCGTGGGACGTCCCGCTGGCGGACTGGCCCGCGGACCAGCTCGCCGCGCTGCCCCGAGGCATCTCCCGGCACACGGTGCGGTTCGCGCGGCTGTCCGGGCGGGTCATCGCGATCAAGGAGATCGGCGAGACGGTCGCGTACCGCGAGTACGAGCTGCTGCGCCAGCTCGGCCGCCTCGACGTGCCGAGCGTGGAGCCGGTCGGCGTCATCACCGGTCGCACCTCCCCCGACGGCGAGCCGCTCGAGGCCGTGCTCATCACGAAGCACCTGCGGTTCTCGCTGCCCTACCGCGCGCTGTTCAGCCAGTCGCTGCGCCCCGACACCGCGACCCGGCTCATCGACGCCCTCGCGGTGCTGCTCGTGCGGCTGCACCTCGCGGGCTTCTACTGGGGCGACGTGTCCCTGTCGAACACGCTGTTCCGGCGGGACGCGGAGACGTTCGCGGCGTACCTCGTCGACGCGGAGACCGGGGACCTGCACGACAGCCTCACGGACGGGCAGCGGGGCTACGACCTCGAGGTCGCGCGCGTCAACATCATCGGCGAGCTCATGGACCTGCAGGCCGGCGAGTTCCTCGAGGAGGAGGTCGACGCGGTCGCGATCGGCGACATGCTCGCGGAGCGCTACACCGAGCTCTGGACCGCCCTGACCAGCTCCGAGTGGTTCGGGCTCGACGAGCGGTGGCGCGTGCAGGCGCGCATCGAGCGGCTCAACGACCTGGGGTTCGACGTCGGCGAGCTCGACATCACCACCGACATCGACGGCACCTCCGTGCGCATCCAGCCGAAGGTCGTCGACGCCGGCCACCACTCCCGGCGGCTCATGCGGCTCACCGGGCTCGACGTCCAGGAGAACCAGGCGCGTCGCCTGCTCAACGACCTGGACCAGTTCCGCGCCGCGACGGACCGGCAGAACGACGACGAGACGTTCGTCGCGCACGACTGGCTGACGGAGGTCTTCGAGCCCGCCGTCCGGGCCGTGCCGCGCGCCCTGCGCCCCAAGCTCGAGCCCGCGCAGATCTACCACGAGCTGCTCGACCACCGGTGGTTCCTGTCCGAGCAGGAGCGGCGGGACGTGCCGATGCAGGAGGCCGTGCGGTCCTACATCGCGACGATCCTGCCGAACCGGCCGGACGAGGAGGCCGTGCTCGGCGTCTCCCCCGCCGACCTGCGCGAGGACACGGACGTCATCCCGGTCGTCCGGGACTGACGGCCCGCCGCGCGACGGGGCCGCGGTCCGCGGGCCGCACGTCAGAGCTCGACGCGCTCGTTCTCGCCCTCGAGGCGCTCCCCGCGGACCTTCGCGCGCACGAAGCTGAGCAGCGTCGCCAGCCGCCCGCCCGGCGCGTCCCAGTACTCGGCGGACTCCGCGCGCACGCGCAGCAGCACCGACTCCGCCGACTCCGGGCCCTGCGGGAGCCACGCCTCGACGCCGGCGCTCCACAGCTCGCGCTTCTTGTCGACGTCGTCGACGAGCTCCGCGGTCCCCGCGACGGAGACCCAGGTGGCGCCGGACCCGACCGCGACGTTCACCCGCGGCTCGTACGCGACGTGCGCGAGCTTGCGCGACCCGCGCTCGGCGAAGAACCACAGGTCGCCGTCGAACTCGACTTCCTGCAGCGCCATCGGGCGGGCGACGAGGGTCCCGTCGGGGGCGAGCGTGGTCAGCACCCCCAGGCGCTGGTCGCGCAGCAGCTCGGCGACGGTCCGGACGGCGGTGTCGTGGTCGGTCATACCGCCATCGTCCGTCGCCGCCGGCCGGGCCGCACCCGGGAGGCCCGGGCGTCAGGACGCGCGGTGCCGCGCGACCTCGTACAGCGCGATGCCGGCCGCGACCCCCGCGTTGAGCGACTCGACCTCGGAGGCGATCGGGATGGAGGCGATGGCGTCGCAGTGCTCGCGCACGAGCCGCGACAGGCCCTTGCCCTCGGAGCCGACGACGAGCACCAGCGGGTCGGTGGCGTACGGCAGGTCGCCGATCGCGACGTCGCCGCCGCCGTCCAGGCCCACGACGAAGCAGCCGGCCTCGTGCAGCCGCTCCAGGGCCCGCACGAGGTTCGTCGCCCGCGCGACGGGCACCCGCGCGGCGGCGCCGGCGGAGACCTTCCACGCCGACGCCGTCACGCCGGCCGACCGGCGCTCGGGCACCAGCACGCCGTGCGCGCCGAACGCGCCGGCCGAGCGCAGCACCGCGCCGAGGTTGCGGGGGTCGGTGACGCCGTCGAGCGCGACGACCAGCGGCGCGCGGTCGCTCGCCGCGGCGGCGTCCAGCAGGTCCTCGACGTCGCCGTACTCGTACGGCGGCACCTGCAGGGCCACGCCCTGGTGCACGGCGCCGTCCGTCATGCGGTCGAGCTCCGGCTTGGTGACCTCGAGCAGCGGGTAGCCCTCGTCGGCCGCCGTCCGCAGGATCTCGCGCGTGCGGTCGTCGCCCTCCAGCCGGGTCGCGATGTACACGGCGGACACCGGGATGCCGGCGCGCAGGGCCTCCAGCACGGAGTTCCGCCCCGCGACGACCTCCGTGACCGAGCCGGTGCGGTTGCGCCCGCCCCCGGACCCGCCGCGGCCCGTCGGCCGGCCCCCGGAGCGACCGCCGGCGGCCTGCCGGCGCTCGGCCGCGGCCTTCCGCTTCGCCGCCGGGTGGTACTCGCGCTCCTCCGCCTTGGGGGTCGGGCCGCGGCCCTCGAGCGCGCGGC
This sequence comes from Cellulomonas olei, assembly GCF_039548315.1. Classification (NCBI taxonomy): domain Bacteria; kingdom Bacillati; phylum Actinomycetota; class Actinomycetes; order Micrococcales; family Cellulomonadaceae; genus Cellulomonas; species Cellulomonas olei. The sequence continues at coordinate 19,141 of NZ_JBCLVN010000057.1, read as the reverse complement.
GGCGCTGGCCGCCCGAACCGACGGTCGCGCCCTTCTTGGAGCCCGCCTTGCGGGTGGCGCCTCGGCGCTGGGAGTTGCCGGCCATCAGTCCTCGTCCTCGGTGGTGGGGCGCGCGGCCAGGGACCAGCGCGCGCCGGTGGCGGAGTCCTCGACGGCCACCCCGGCGGCCGCGAGTCGGTCACGGATCGCGTCGGCGGTCGCCCAGTCCCGGGCGGCGCGCGCGGCGGCGCGGGCGTCCAGCTCGGCGCGCACCAGCGCGTCGAGGGCGGCCGCGTGGCGGTCGTCGGTGGTGCCGGCAGCCCACTGGGGGCCGGCCGGGTCGAGCCCGAGCACGTCGAGCATCGCCCGCACGGAGACGAGCTCCGCGCGGACCGCCGCGTCGTCCCCGGAGGCGAGCGCGGTGTTGCCGGCCCGCAGGTGCTCGTGCACGACCGCGAGCGCGGCGGGCACGTTGAGGTCGTCGTCGAGCGCGGCGGCGAAGCCCTCGGGGAGCTCCGCGGCGGAGAGCTCGGCCGCGGTGACCTCGCCCGGGACGCGCTCGGCGGCGCGCTCCACGAAGCCGGCGAGCCGGTCCCACGTGGCCTCGGACTCCGCGAGCGTGTCGGCCGTCCACTCCAGCATCGAGCGGTACTGCACCGCGGTGAGCGCGTACCGGACCACGGCCGGGCGCACCGACTCCAGCAGCACGCTGACCAGCAGCCCGTTGCCGAGCGACTTGCTCATCTTCGCGCCGGACTGCGTGACCCAGCCGTTGTGCAGCCAGTACCGCGCGAACCCGTAGCCGGCCGCGCGGGACTGCGCCTGCTCGTTCTCGTGGTGCGGGAACCGCAGGTCCAGGCCGCCGCCGTGGATGTCGAACGTGTCACCCAGGTAGCGCTGCGCCATCGCCGAGCACTCCAGGTGCCAGCCCGGGCGGCCGCGGCCGAACGGGGTGTCCCAGGCGGCGGTGGCCGGCTCCCCGGGCTTCGACGCCTTCCAGAGCGCGAAGTCGTGCGGGTCGCGCTTGTCGTCCGCCGTGCCGTCGGGCGCCGGGGCCATGTCGTCGAGCCGCTGGCTGGTCAGCGAGCCGTAGTCGGCGTACGACCGCACGTCGAAGTACACGTCGCCCTCGGCCGCAACGTACGCGTGGCCGGTGTCGACCAGGCGCTGCATGAGCGCCACCATCGCGGGGACGTGACCCGTGGCGCGCGGCTCGTACGTCGGGGGCAGCACGCCGAGCGCGTCGTAGGCCGCTGTGAACGCCCGCTCGTTCTGCATCGCCCACGCCCACCACGCGACGCCGGCCTCCGCGGAGCGGGCCAGGATCTTGTCGTCGATGTCCGTGACGTTCCGCACGAGCGTGACGTCGTGGCCCGTGCGGCGCAGCCACCGGACCAGCACGTCGAACGCCACCGCGGACCGGACGTGCCCGATGTGCGGCGGGGCCTGCACGGTCGCGCCGCACAGGTAGATGCCGACCCGGCCCGGGACCACGGGGACGAAGTCGCGCACCTCGCGGGTGGCGGTGTCGAACAGGCGCAGGCTCACGAGGGTCAAGGCTACCGGGGGCCGGTGCCGGTGGCGGCGCCGAACCGGGCGGCCTCCGCGCGCAGGGCCTCCAGCACGCGGCGGACGACGCGGCGCTCGACCCGGTCCGGCCGGGCCAGCACGTCGATCCGCCGCCCGGCACGGACCCCCGCGAGCGGGACCAGGCGGGCCCCGCGGCGACCCGCCGTGAACCGCGGCAGCAGGCTGACCCCGTGCCCGGCGGCGACGAGCGCCTCGACGACGCCGAAGTCGTTGAACCGCTGCACCACCCGCAGCGGGGCGCCCGCCGCCGCGGCGACCACGTCGAGCACGCCCGCGACCGGGAAGCCCTCCCGCACGGCGATCCAGGGCTCGCCGGTGAGGTCCGCCGGCGTGACCGTCGCGCGGGAGGCCAGCGGGTGGTCCGGCGGCAGCGCGACGTCGAGCGGCTCGCGCAGCAGCGGGACCGCGCGCACGCCGGCCGGCCAGGGCGCGGCGTCGTCCGGGCGGTGCGCCACCACGAGGTCGAAGTCGGCGGTCAGCGCGGCGAACCGGTCCTGGGCGACGTCCTCGTCCCCGAGCTCGACGTCCACGCCGTCCATCGCCGCGACGCGCGTCAGCAGCCCGGGCAGCAGCAGCTCCGCGCCCGACTGGAACGACGCGACCCGCACCACGCCGTGCGGCGCGGAGCGGAACGCCTCGACCGCCGCCTCGGCCCGCTCCAGCGCGACCGCGACGTCGAGGGCGGCGTCCGCCAGGGCGTGCCCCGGTCCGGTCAGGCGGATGCCGCGACCGACCCGCTCGACGACGTCCGCGCCCGCCTCGCGGGACAGGGCGCGCAGCTGCTGCGAGACCGCGGAGGGCGTCAGGTGCAGCGCCGCGGCCGCCGCCGTGACGCCGCCGCGGTCCCGGACCGCCCGGAGCGTGGCCAGGTGCCGCGTGTCCATGCAGCGACGCTACACGGTCTGTGTTCGATCTTTCGATGGTGCTGGACGATGCGGCCCGGGCAGCATCAGCACATGCCGACCCGCGACCGCCTGCTCGCCCTCACCGTTGCCGTCATCTGGGGGCTGAACTTCCCGGCGATCCACCTGTCGCTCGAGCAGTTCCCGCCGTTCTTCCTGGTCGCGCTGCGGTTCGCCCTGCTCGCCGTGCCGACGCTGCTGCTCGTGCCCCGGCCGGACGTCCGGCTGCGGTGGCTGCTCGGGTACGGCGTCGGGTTCGGGGTGCTGCAGTTCGCGTTCCTCTACCTCGCCATGCACACCGGCATGCCGACGGGCCTCGCGTCGCTCGTGCTGCAGGCCTCCGCCCCGTTCACCGTCCTGCTGGGCGCCGTGCTGCTGCGCGAGCGGGTCAGCGCCCGCCAGGCGCTCGGCGTGGCGGTCGCGCTCGCGGGGCTGGGGGGCATCGCCGCGCTGCGGGCCGGGGCCGGGGCGTCCGCCGGGCTGCTGCCCGTGGTGCTCACGCTGTGCGGGGCCCTGGGGTGGGCGTTCGGCAACGTCGCCAGCCGGCAGGCGCAGCCCGGCAGCCCGCTGCGGTTCATGCTCTGGATGTCCGTCGTCCCGCCGCTGCCGATGCTCGCGCTGTCGCTGGTCGTGGACGGCCCGTCGGCGATCGCGCGGTCCGTGACGACGCTCGGCACGCCGACCGCCGCGTGGGCGCTCGGCGGGCTGGCGTTCACGGTGCTGGTCGCGACCGTCGTGGGCTCCGGGATCTGGACGGCGCTGCTCGCCCGCCACCCCTCCGGCGTCGTCGCCCCGTTCTCGCTGCTCGTGCCGGTCGTCGGGATCGGGACGTCCTGGGCGTTCCTCGGGGAGCGGCCGGCAGCCGGGGAGCTGCTGCTCGGCGCGGTGATCGTCGGGGGCGTCCTGGTCGCGACCCGGCCCCCGCGCCGGGGCGGGAGCCCGGCCGGCGGGACGTCGCCCGGCGGGACGCGCGCACCCCTCGAGCGCACGGCACCGGACCCGCTGCACCGCCACGCCCCGCACCCGGCCTAGGTCCCGGGCCCGGGCCTGCGCGGCCGGCCGGCCGGTCGGTCGTCGGTCGTCGGTCGTCGACATCGCAGCAGACGCGGGGCTCAGGGCCGCGAACCCCGCACCTGCCGCAACCTCGACGCGCACGGCCCCGGGCCGCACAGGCCGCGAGAGGCCAGAAGGCGGGCCCGCAGCCCGCGCCCGGCCCCCGGGTTCTGGCCGCTCGACACCTGGCCGACCGGACCCGCCCCGCCCGATCAGGGCCGCGGCGGGCACCGGCGTCGCCGCAGGCGCGGGCCTCGCGGTGCGGGACCCCGCACCTGCTGCGCCCCCGACGAGCACGGACCCGCTGGGTCCAGGTCACGAGCGGGCGGCAGCGGGCCGCCACGCGCGCGCGGCCCCCGGTGGCCGGTCGGGGGCTCTCGCCCCGTGGGCTCAGGCGCGCGGGGCGACGAGGGCGGTCGCGATCGCGGCGACGCCCTCGCCCCGGCCGGTGAGGCCGAGGCCGTCGGTCGTCGTCGCGGACACCGACACCGGCGCCCCGGCGGCGGCGGACAGCGCGGCCTCCGCCTCGGCGCGCCGGGGCCCGAGCCGCGGCCTGGTCCCGATCACCTGGACGGCGACGTTGCCGATCTCGAACCCCGCCTCGCGGACCAGCCGGGCGGCCTCGGCGAGCAGGGCGGTCCCCGCCGCGCCGGCCCACTCGGGCCGCGACGTCCCGAACACCGAGCCGAGGTCGCCCACGGCGGCGGCGGACAGCAGCGCGTCCGCGGCGGCGTGAGCGGCGACGTCGGCGTCGGAGTGCCCGGCGAGCGGGCGTTCGCCGGGCCACGCGAGCCCCGCGAGGTGCAGGACCGCCCCGGGCGCGGGGTCCGGGTCGTAGCCGTGGACGTCCACGCCGACGCCGGTGCGCGGCAGCCCGCTCACGCCCGCACCCCGGCGCGCGCCACCAGCTCGGCGACCGCGAGGTCCCGCGGTGTCGTGATCTTCGCGGCGGACTCGTCACCGGGCACGACCCACACCTGCTCGCCGAGCGCCTCGACCAGGGCGGCGTCGTCGGTGGCAGCGGTCGCCTCGTCCGCGGCGCGGTGGGACCCGGCCGCGTGCGCCGCGTCGAGCAGCGCCCTGTCGAAGCCCTGCGGGGTCTGCACGGCACGCAGCGCGGCACGTGCGACGGTCGCGACGACGGGCGCGGCGCCGTCGCGGTGCTCGCCGACCTGCTTGACGGTGTCCGTCACGGGCAGCCCGGGCACGACCGCCCGGTGCCCCGCCCGGACGGCCCGCTCCACCGACCGGACGAGCGCGGGTGACGCGAGCCCCCGCGCCGCGTCGTGCACGAGCACCACGTCGGCGTCGGGCGGCACGGCGGCGAGCCCGGCCGCCACGGAGGCCTGCCGGGACGCCGCGTCCCCCTCGACGAGCACGACGGGCACGTCCACGTCGCCGAGGGCGGCCCGGAACACGTCGGTGCACCCGGGCGGCACCGTGACCACGACGGACGCGATCACGCCCGAGGCCGCCAGCCGGCGTGCGGCGTGCTGCACGAGCGGCACCCCGCCCACCTCGGCGAGAGCCTTCGGCCCGGGCAGCCCGAGCCGTGTCCCGCTGCCGGCGGCGGTCAGGATCGCGGCGGTCGACATGCGCGCGTGGTCAGCGCGGGGTCAGGACGCGAGCACCTCGTCGAGGATGGCCTCGGCCTTCTCCTCCTCGGTGTGCTCGGCGAGCGCGAGCTCCGAGACGAGGATCTGCCGGGCCTTCGCCAGCATGCGCTTCTCGCCCGCGGACAGCCCGCGGTCGGCGTCCCGGCGGGACAGGTCGCGCACGACCTCGGCGACCTTGATGACGTCGCCGGACGCGAGCTTCTCCAGGTTCGCCTTGTAGCGGCGGGACCAGTTGGTCGGCTCCTCCGTGTACGGGGCGCGCAGCACCTCGAACACCCGGTCCAGGCCCTCCTGGCCCACGACGTCACGCACACCCACGAGGTCGACGTTCTCCGCCGGCACCTCGATGGTCAGGTCACCCTGGGCGACCTTCAGCTTGAGGTAGATCTTGTCCTCGCCGCGGATGGTCCTGGTCTTGATCTCCTCGATCAGCGCTGCACCGTGGTGCGGGTAGACAACAGTCTCCCCAACAGTGAAAGTCATCTGCAGGTGTCCCCTTTCGCGGAAGCCCAGTCTACCACGTGGACCTGGGGGGACTTCGTGGAGATCTCCGGCGTTTGCCCTGGTCAGAGCGTTGTGGGCCTCGTCAGGGGTCCGACACGCCGGGCGGAGCGCGCGCATCCGGCGTCGCGCGTGGCTAGTCTCCGACCAGGCCTATACCGCGCTCCTGAGCCCTGTGACCTGCGGCGACGGTGACCGCAGGCCGTCGCCGCCGTCGCGGCCCCGCCCGCCACCGGGCCGTGCGGAGCGGCGCCAAGCCCACGTAGGCTCAGCACCGCACGCCCCCGCGTGCGCCCGAGCGTCCGCGCACCGCAGCGCCCCGTCGTCCGACACCCGAGGAGTCACCGTGGCCCGCAGCCGCACGTCCACCCGTCCCGTCCTCGCCGGCGCGGTCGTCGTCCTGGCGGCCGCCCTGACCGGGTGCTCCGCCACGAACGAGATCACGTCGATGGACGCGTACTCCGCGTCGGACGGCGTGCGGGCGACGCTCGGCACCGTGACCGCCGAGAACCTGCTGCTGGTGGCCGCCGGCGCCGACGAGCCGGGCGCGCTGCAGGGCGCGCTGTCCAACCGCGGCGACGACGGCGTGACGGTGACGGTCGTCCTCGGCGAGGACAGCGCGCGCGTGTGGCTGCCCGCCGGCGACACCGTCCTGTTCGGAGGCTCCGACGGGGACGAGGTCGTGCTGACGACGCCCGTGGCCCCCGGCGCGGTCGCCGACGTGACCCTCAGCACCGGGGCGGACGGCGAGGTCGGCGTCCCGGTGCCGGTGCTCGACGGCACGCTCCCGGAGTACGCCGACCTCGTGCCGGCGGCCGACGGCGCCTGACACCCGCCGCCCGGCCCCGCGGCCACACAGCCGGGGTCCGGCACCCGGGGCGGCGGCGTCCCCCGGGCACGCCGGTCCCGCGCGGCGCGACGGCGCGCCCCCCGACGACGCCCCGCGCGCCTCACGACGGACAGCAGCCCCCTCCCGGTCCACCGGGAGGGGGCTGCTGACGTCCGGGGACGCCCCGTCAGCCGAAGCGGCCCGAGATGTAGTCCTCGGTCGCCTGCTCCTTCGGCGACGAGAACATCGTCGCCGTGTCGTCGATCTCGATGAGCCGCCCGGGCTGGCCCGTGCCCGCGATGTTGAAGAACGCCGTCTTCTCGGACACGCGCGCGGCCTGCTGCATGTTGTGGGTGACGATCACGATCGTGTACTGCGACTTCAGCTCGGCGATGAGGTCCTCGATCGCGAGCGTCGAGATGGGGTCGAGCGCCGAGCAGGGCTCGTCCATGAGCAGCACCTGCGGCTTGACCGCGATGGCCCGCGCGATGCAGAGGCGCTGCTGCTGGCCGCCGGACAGCCCGGAGCCGGGGCGGTCGAGGCGGTCCTTCACCTCGTTCCAGAGGTTCGCCCCGCGCAGGGACTGCTCGACGAGGTCGTTCGCGTCGCCCTTCGAGATCCGCCGGTTGTTGAGGCGGATGCCGGCGAGCACGTTCTCGGCGATCGACATGGTGGGGAACGGGTTCGGCCGCTGGAACACCATGCCGACCTGACGCCGGACGGCCACCGGGTCGATGTCCGCGCCGTACAGGTCGACGCCCTCGACGGCGACGGTGCCCTCGACGCGGGCACCGGGGATCACCTCGTGCATCCGGTTGAGGGTGCGCAGGAACGTCGACTTGCCGCAGCCGGACGGGCCGATGAACGCGGTGACCGAGCGGGGCTCGATGGTCATGTCCACGTCGGCCACGGCGCGGAACGAGCCGTAGAAGATGTTGAGGTTCTTGACGTCGATGCGCTGGGCCATCGGGTCGTCTCCTTGCCGGTCAGAGGGGGAGGTCGGGGAGGTCAGCGGGCCTTCGGCGCGAACCAGCGGTTGACGAGACGTCCCACGAGGTTCAGCAGCATGACGATGAGGAACAGCGTGAGGGCCGCCGCCCACGCCCGCTGGAGGTTGATGTCGGGTACGCACGCCAGGTCGTCGGCGGAGCACGGCACGAGACCCTGGGCGTACTGCCGGTACACGTAGACGGGCAGCGTCATCATGCGGCCGTCGAACAGGTTGGTGTTGATGGAGTCGACGACGCCGACGGTGAGCAGCAGCGGCGCGGTCTCGCCGATGACGCGGGCGATCGCCAGCATGACGCCGGTGGTGAGGCCCGCGACGGAGGTCCGCAGCACGACCTTGATGATCGTGAGCCAGCGCGGCACGCCCAGGGCCAGCGACGCCTCGCGCAGCTCGTTCGGCACGAGCCGCAGCATCTCCTCGCTGGAGCGGATGACCACGGGGATCATCAGCACCGACAGCGCGACGGAGCCGACGAGGCCCATCCGCACGCCGGGCCCGAAGATGAGCGCGAACAGCGCGTAGGCGAACAGGCCGGCGACGATCGACGGGATGCCGGTCATGACGTCGACGAGGAACGTGATGAGCCGGGCCAGGGCGCCCCGCCCGTACTCGACGAGGTAGATCGCGGCGAGCAGGCCGATCGGCACCGAGATCAACGTCGCGAACAGCGTGATCAGCAGGGTGCCGACGATCGCGTGGTAGATGCCGCCCGCGTCCATGCCGCCGTAGACGCCGCGCATGGAGTACAGCAGGAAGTCGGCGTTCATCCGGCCGATGCCGCGGGACACCACGGTCCACGTGAGCGAGATCAGCGGCAGCATCGCGAGCAGGAACGCCCCGGTGACCAGGATGCGCATGACGACGTCGGTGCGCCGGCGGCGCCGGTCGGTGGTCTGCAGCAGCTCGCGCAGCGTGGCGGAGCCGTCGGCGGCGGGGCCGGCGGGCGTCGCGGGGGTGGTGGCGGTCATGTCAGTTGGCCCCCGAGAAGTCCTTGCGCCGCGCGACGATCGCGCGGGCGGCCATGTTCACGGCCAGGGTGATGACGAACAGCGCCAGGCCGGTCGCGATGAGCGTCGCGACGCCGGTCTGGTTCGCCTCCGGGAACTGCGCGGCGATGTTCGCGGCGATGGTCTGCTGCTGACCCGCGGCGAGCAGCTGGAACGAGTAGAGGAACCCGGGCGACAGGATCATCAGCACGGCCATGGTCTCGCCGAGCGCGCGGCCCAGGCCGAGCATGGCGGCCGACACGATGCCGGAGCGGGCGAACGGCAGCACGGCCATCCGCACCATCTCCCACTGCGTCGCGCCGAGGGCCAGCGCGGCCTCCTCGTGCAGGCGCGGCGTCTGCAGGAACACCTCGCGGCAGATCGCGGTGATGATCGGCAGGATCATGACGGCCAGCACCACGCCGACGGTCATCATCACGCGGCCCGTCGGGGAGACCGCGCCGGAGAAGAACGGGATCCAGCCGAGGTACCTCCCGAGGACCTCCCACAGCGGCTGCACCAGCGGGCTGAGCACCAGCCCGCCCCACAGGCCGTAGACGACCGAGGGGATCGCGGCCAGCAGGTCGACCACGTAGCCGAGGGCGGTCGCGAGGCGCCGCGGGGCGTAGTGGGAGATGAACAGGGCGATCCCGATGGCGACCGGGGTGGACAGCAGCAGGGCGAGCGCGGCGGCGAGCAGGGAGCCGAAGACCAGCGGCCCCACGAAGCCGAGCAGGGACGTGTCGTCCGGGAACCAGCTGACCGCGTCCGCGAGGTCGGCCGGGTCCGCGCTGAGCGCCGGCCACGCCCGCTGCACGAGGAACACCGCGACCGCGGCGAGGATCACGAGGATCAGGACGCCCGCGCCGGTGGCGAGCCACCGGAACACGCGGCTGCCGCCACGGTCCGCGGGGCGGTTCCTCCCGCGGCGGGCGGCGGCGGCCGGGTCCGCGGCCGGCCGGGGGGTCCCCGTCGTGCGGGGCTGGGTGCTGGTCACACTGTCTCCAGGGGGAGGGGGAGGAGCGGGCCTTCGCGCCGAGGGCCGGCCCACGCGTGTGGACCGGCCGCGGGCGGGACCGGCGGCCGGGTCGCGGCCGCCGGTCCCCTCCGGCTCAGGACGCCAGGGTGATCGCGTCGATCGACGCCTGGACGTCGGTGCGCAGCGCGTCGGAGATCGGCGCGGACCCCGCGGCGGACTCGGAGGCCGACTGGCCCTCGGCGCTGGCGATGTACGTGGCGAAGGCCTTGACCAGGTCCACGTCCTCCTGGGTGTCGTACGCCTGGCACACGACCAGGTACGACGCGAGGATCAGCGGGTAGGCGCCGTCGGCGGTCGTCTCGCGATCGATCGCGATGACGATGTCGCCCTCCTCGCGGGTCTCGTCGCGCGGCGAGGCGTCGAGCGCGGCCGCCGCGGCCTCCTCGGTCGGCGCGACGAACGAGTCGCCGACGCCGATGGAGACGATGCCGAGGTCGCCGGCCTTCGAGGCGTCGGCGTAGCCGATGGTGCCGTCGCCGCCCTGGACGGCCTGGATCAGGCCGGAGGTCTGGGCGCCGGACTCGCCGCCGTCGATCGGCCAGTCACCGGAGGGCTCGTCCGCCCAGGCACCGCCGGACGCGGCGGCCAGGTACTCGGTGAAGTTCTCCGTGGTGCCCGACTCGTCGGAGCGGTGCACGGGCGTGATGGCGGTGCTCGGCAGCGTCACGTCCGGGTTGGCCTCGGCGATCTCCGGCGCGTCCCACGTGGTGATGGTGCCGTTGAAGATGTTCGCGATGGTCTCGGCCGACAGGTTCAGGGAGTCGACGCCCTCGAGGTTGAAGACCACGGCGATCGGGGAGATGTAGACCGGCAGGTCGACGGCGTTCGAGCCGAAGCAGCGCTCCTGCGCCTGGGCCAGCTCGTCCTCGTCCAGCGCGGCGTCCGAGCCCGCGAAGGCCACGGAGCCGTCGAGGAACGACGTGCGGCCGCCGCCGGAGCCGACGGGGTCGTACGAGACGGTGACGTCGGGGTTCGCGCTCTGGAACCCGGCGCGCCAGGCCTCCATGGCCGACTCCTGCGACGAGGCGCCCGCGCCGACGAGCTCGCCGGACAGCGAGGTGTCGGAACCGGTGTCGGTGCCGCCGGTCGAGCCGGAGCCGGTCGGGTCGTCCGAACCACATGCCGTGAGGGAGAGGGCGACGACGCCGGCGAGGGCGAGGGCACCCGTACGACCGCGGTTGAGCTTCACGTTGTTCCGTCCTGTCGTGACGCGGCGCGCACCCGTCTGTGCGCGACCTGACGCCGACGCTAGGGAGCGGAGGTGACCAGCCCTCCGTCGCCCGGTGAACCCCAGGTGAACGACCGGCCAATCCTGGCGGGCACCCGTCGCCGCGGACGCGGGCGGCTACGCGGGCCCGTCGTCGAGCAGCTTGTAGCCCAGGCCCCGGACGGTCACGAGCAGGGTGGGGTTCGCGGGGTCGGGCTCGATCTTCGCGCGCACGCGCTTCACGTGGACGTCGAGGGTCTTGGTGTCCCCCACGTAGTCGGTGCCCCACACGCGGTCGATGAGCTGCCCCCGGGTGAGGACCCGGCCGGCGTTGCGCAGCAGCAGCTCGAGCAGCTCGAACTCCTTGAGCGGGAACGCGACGACCTGGTCGCCGACCGTGACGGTGTGCCGCTCGACGTCCATCCGGACCGGGCCGGCCGCCAGCACGCCGTCGTCCTCGTCGTCGTCCGGGGCGGGCGCCGCGGCCGCCGGTGCCTGGCGGCGGCGCAGCACGGCGCGCACCCGTGCCAGCAGCTCCCGCGAGGAGTACGGCTTGGTGACGTAGTCGTCCGCGCCGAGCTCCAGGCCGACGACCTTGTCGATCTCCCCGTCCTTCGCGGTCAGCATGATGACGGGGACGTCGCTGCGCGCCCGCAGCTGGCGGCAGACCTCCGTGCCGGACAGCCCGGGCAGCATGAGGTCGAGCAGCACCAGGTCGGCGCCCTCGGCGTCGAACGCGGTCAGGGCGTCCGGGCCCGTCGCGGCGGTGGTGACCTCGAAGCCCTCGCGGCCCAGCAGGTAGGCCAGCGGGTCGCGGTACGACTCCTCGTCCTCGACGAGCAGGATGCGGGTCACGGGGTCAGTCCTCCGGGGTGGGGTCGGCGGGTCGGGCGGCGGGGCCGTCGTCGGGGCGGTCGGGCACGGTCTGGGGGGCGGGGCGGGCCGCCTCGGGCAGCCGCAGCGTGAACGTCGACCCGCGCCCCGGCTGCGACCACACCTGCACGTCGCCCCCGTGGTCCGCGGCGACGTGCTTGACGATCGACAGGCCCAGGCCGGTGCCGCCGGTGTCGCGGCTGCGCGCCGGGTCCACGCGGTAGAACCGCTCGAACACGCGCTCCTGCTCCTCCGCCGAGATGCCGATGCCCTGGTCGACGACGGCGATCTCGACGAGGCCCTCGCACGTCCGCACGCCGACGCCGACGTGGGTCCCCTCCGGGGAGTACGACACGGCGTTGTCGAGCAGGTTCCGCACGGCCTGCACCAGCATCGTGTGGTCGCCGAACACCTGCGCGCCCGTCTCCCCCCCGACGTCGAACGCCATCTCCTTGGCGGCCGCGCCGGTGCGCGCGCGGTCCACGGCCTCCGCGACGACCTCGTCCACGTCCACCACCGCGATGTCCTGCAGCGCGCCGGCCACCTGCAGCCGCGACAGCTCGAGGATCTCGTGCACCAGCGCCGAGAGCCGGGCGGACTCCCCGACCATCCGGCCCGCGAACCGCCGGACCGCGACGGGGTCGTCCGCGGCGTCCTGCACGGTCTCGGCGAGCAGCGACAGCGCGCCCACCGGCGTCTTCAGCTCGTGGGACACGTTCACGACGAAGTCGCGGCGGATCGCCTCCAGCCGCCGGGCCTGCGTCCGGTCCTCCGCCAGCACCAGCAGCAGCCCCGGCCCGACCTGCGCGACCCGCACCTGCAGCATGAGCGTCCCCGGGCCGAGCGGACCGCGGGGCAGCTCCAGCTCCTCGTCCCGGATGACGCCGGTGCGCCGCACGTCCGCGATGAGGTCGCGCACGGCGGGGTGCACCACGGCGCCGTCCCGCACCACGTTCAGCGCGTACGCGGGCGGGCTCGCGCGCACGACCCGGTCGTCGTCGTCGAGCACGACCGCCGCGGACCGCAGCACCGCGAGCACCCGGACGAGGCCGTCGTCGAGCTCCCGCTCCGGCGGCTCGGGGAGCGTGTGCTGCGCGCGCTCGCTCCAGCGGAACGCCAGCGTCGCGCCGATGCCCGTCACCAGGCCGAGCGCGCCGGCGAGCAGCACGACGAAGCCGTTGAGACCCTCCACGTGCGTCAGCGTACGGTCGCCGCGGGGGTGCCACGGGCCGTGCGGGCCCGCGCCGGGCCGCGCGGCGCCCAGTGTTCACCGCCGTTCACCTGGGGGCGGCCGATCGTTCACCGCGCCGTTCACCTGGTCGTGCGAGCGTGGCACCCGGACTGTTCTGTGCCCAGACGCGCGCACGCGCGGACGAGAGGAAACCATGCGGGAGATCTTCGACGCCGAGCTCAAGCAGCTCGGTGACGACCTGGTCGCGATGAGCCGGCGGGTCGAGCACGCGATCGCGGCGGCCGGGCAGGCGCTGCTGCGCCAGGACCTGGCCCTCGCCGAGACCGTCATCGCCGACGACCTGGCGATCGACGCGCTGGAGCGGGACCTCGACGAGCGCTGCGTCCTGCTGCTCGCCCAGCAGCAGCCGGTCGCCACGGACCTGCGGGTCGTCGTGTCGGCGCTGCGGATGAGCGCCACCCTGGAGCGCATGGGCGACCTCGCCCGGCACGTCGCCCAGGTGGCGCGGGCCCGCTACCCCCACGGGGCGATCGACCCGGCGCTCATCGGGGTGTTCACGGAGATGAACGACGCGGCGGTGCGGGTGGCCCAGCGCACCACGCAGGTGCTCAGCACGCACGACCTCGCCGAGGCCGAGGGCATCGAGCGGGACGACGACCTGCTCGACAGCCTGCACGAGGAGACGTTCCGCGTCCTGCTCGGCGGCTCCTGGACGGGCACGCCCCAGCAGACCGTCGACGTCACGCTGGTCGGCCGGTACTACGAGCGGTTCGGGGACCACGCCGTGTCCGTCGCGCGGCGCATCGTGTTCCTCGTGACCGGCGAGTTCGCCGCGGAGCGTTCCGCCACCACGCGCTGACACCGCCGCCCCGCGCCGGGGCGGAGACGACGAGGGCCCGGTCCGACGGCTGTCGGACCGGGCCCTCGTGCGTGCGTGCGACCGGGGCTCAGCGGCCCTGGTTGGCGACCGCGGCGATGGCCTCCGCGGCGGCGTCCGGGTCGAGGTACGTGCCGCCCGGGTTCGTGGGCTTCAGCGTCTCCTCGTCCAGGTGGTAGACCAGCGGGATGCCCGTCGGGATGTTGATCCCGGCGATCGTCGCGTCGTCCACGTCGTCGAGGTACTTCACGATCGCGCGGATCGAGTTGCCGTGCGCGGCCACGAGCGTGGTCTTGCCGGCCTTGAGGTCCGGGACGATGTCCGACTGCCAGTACGGCAGCGCGCGGTCGAGCACCTGCTTGAGGGCCTCCGCCCGCGGGATCGGCTCACCGGCGTAGCGCGGGTCCTGGTCCTGCGAGAACTCCGAGCCGAGCTCGATGTCCGGCGGCGGCACGTCGTACGACCGGCGCCAGAGCATGAACTGCTCCTCGCCGTACTGCTGCAGGGTCTGCTTCTTGTCCTTGCCCTGCAGGTCGCCGTAGTGGCGCTCGTTCAGGCGCCACGAGCGCTTGACCGGGATCCACAGGCGGTCGGCGGTGTCGAGCGCGTAGTTCGCGGTCATGATCGCGCGACGCAGCAGCGAGGTGTGCACGACGTCCGGGAGCACACCCGCGCCGGTCAGCAGGGTGCCGCCGCGCTTGGCCTCCGCGACGCCCTTCTCGGACAGCGCGACGTCGACCCAGCCGGTGAACAGGTTCTTGGCGTTCCATTCGCTCTCGCCGTGGCGGAGCAGAACGAGGGTGTAGGTCATGGGTCCCATCCTGCCGCACCCGGCCGCGACGCGTCGGGGGACGTTCGGCCCGCGGAACACGGCCGGCCCGGTGCGCGTTGTCGCGGTCATGCCGATCACCGGAGAGTACGCACCGAGCACCGACACCCGGACCCGCGAGCAGGTGGCGCTCTACGAGAGCTCCGGCGGCACGCAGGGCACGACGATGCGCGGGATGCCCGTCGTCGTCGTCACCATGCGGGGCGCGGCGTCCGGCAAGGTCCGCAAGATCCCGCTGATGCGCGTCGAGCACGACGGCACCTACGCGGTCGTGGCGTCGCTCGGCGGCGCGCCGAAGCACCCCGTCTGGTACCGGAACCTGCTGGCCGACCCGCGCGTCGAGCTGCAGGACGGCCCGGAGCGGCGCGACTACGTGGCGCGCGAGGTCACGGGCGCCGAGCGGGACCTGTGGTGGGACCGCGCCGTCGCGGCCTACCCCGACTACGCGGACTACCAGCGCCGGACCGAGCGCGTGATCCCCGTGCTCGTGCTCGAGCCCGTCGGGGCCTGACCCCGGGCACCCCGGGCGCGGGCCCTGCCGGGCTCCCGCCCGGGGCGTGCGTCAGAGCACGACGCGGGCGCGCCGCTCGGAGGCGAGGGCGTAGACCTTGAGCACCTGCTCGGCCGTCGCGTCCCAGCCGTACTGCTCGGCGACCCTCCGCGCGCCCCGCCGCCACGGGCCGCGCACCGCCGGGTCGGCGAGCGTCGTCGCGAGCGCGTCGGCCCACACGGCCGGGTCGTGGCCGCGGACCTGACGGCCGGAGACCCCGTCCTGCACCACCGACCGCAGCCCGCCGACCGCCGACGCGACGACGGGGGTGCCGGCGGCCTGCGCCTCGACGGCGACCAGGCCGAAGGACTCGGACCGCGACGGCATCGCGACCACGTCGGCGGCGGCGAACCACCGCGCCAGCTCCGCACGCGGGACCGGCGGACGGAACAGCACGTGCTCCGCGACCCCCTCGGTGGCGGCGAGCGCCTGCAGCTCCCGCAGCGCCGAGGCCCGGCCGCTGGGCCCGCCCAGGACCACCAGCAGCGGCAGCGGGCGGCCGGTCGCGCGCAGCACGCCGAGCGCGCGCACCAGCACGTCCGGCGCCTTCAGCGGCTGGACGCGGCCGGCGAACAGCACCACGTCCCGGTCCGCCGGCAGGCCCAGCTCCCGGCGCAGGTCCGCGACGTCACCGGGCCACGGCCGGAAGGCCCGCAGGTCGACCCCCGGCGCCACGACGTGCACCCGCTCCGGGTCCGCGTCGTACATGCCGACCAGGTCGTGCGCCTCCTCGGCGGTGCTGGCGACCAGCGCGTCCGCGGCGGCGACCACCTGCTCCTCGCCGATGACGCGCGTCGCCGGCTCGGGGCTGTCCCCCGGGGCGAGCGCGGCGTTCTTCACCCGCGCCATCGTGTGCATCGTGTGGACGAGCGGCACGTCCCACCGCTCCGCCGCGAGCCAGCCCACCTGGCCGGAGAGCCAGTAGTGGGAGTGCACCACGTCGAACCAGCCCGCGGGTCGCGTCGCGCCGAACCGCAGCACGCCGGCCGCCATGGCGCAGAGCTGGCCCGGCAGGTCGTTCTTGTCGAGCCCCTCGTACGGCCCCGCGGGGACGTGGTGCACGAGCACCTGGTCGGCGGTCCCGTCGAGCGGCACCGTCTCCGGCAGCGCGGACGAGGTCGCGCGCGTGAAGATCTCCACCGCGGCGCCCCGGCGCGCCAGGGCCCGTGAGAGCTCCGCCACGTAGACGTTCATCCCGCCGGCGTCGCCCGTGCCCGGCTGGTCGAGCGGCGACGTGTGCACCGACAGCATGGCGATGCGCTGCTGCGGCACGGCGGGCTCCTGCGGGCGACGGACGGTGGACTGCTCCCATTGTCCGTCATCCGCGGGGTCCCGCGACGCGGACCGCGCACACCGGGGGCGCCCGGGGCACGCCCAGGGCCGGCGCGTCAGGCGCGAGCGGCCCGGAAGTCCTCCTCGAGCTGCTCCAGCGACCGGTCCCGCGTCTCGGGCAGCACGAACCGCACGAACAGCCACGACAGCACGTTGAGGCCGGCGAACACGAGGAACGTCCCGTTGACGCCGATGCCCGCGACGACCGTCGGGAAGAACCCGGAGATCACGGCGTTCGACGTCCAGTTCCAGAAGACGCACAGCCCGATCGCGAACCCGCGCACCCGCAGCGGGAACAGCTCGGCCAGGACCACCCAGCACACCAGCCCGACGGACGCCTGGTTGAAGCCGACGAACAGCACCAGGAACGCCGTGACGGCCACCGAGCGGCCCGGCCCCTCCGGCAGCGCCGCCGAGCACAGGGCGATCATCAGGTGCGACGCGATGATGCCGGTGAGGCCCACCAGCAGCAGCGAGCGGCGGGTGACGCGGTTGATGACGCGCAGCCCGATCAGCATGCCCGCCACCGAGAACACCCCGTTGAGCACGTTCGCGACCAGCGCCACGTCGCCGGAGAAGCCGGACTCCCGCAGCAGCTGGGTGCCGTAGTACATGACGGCGTTGATCCCGCCGAGCTGGTTCACGACCGCCACGCCGATGCCGACGAGCACGAGCCGGCGCACCCACGGCAGCCGCAGCTCGGACCAGCCGCTGCGCGCCGGCGACTCCGCACGCTCCTGCTCGACGAGCTCGCGCACCTCCAGCAGCTCCGCGGCCGCGCGCCCCGGGTCACGCACCTGACGCAGGACCGCGAGCGCGTCGTCGTCCCGGCCGCGGCTCAGCAGCCAGCGCGGCGACTCCGGCATCCGCAGCATCCCCGCGAACAGCGCGACGGCCGGCACCGCCTGGACGGCGAGCATGTACCGCCACACGCCCGCGTGGTCCGACCACACCGTGCCGATGACCGCGTTGACGACGAACGCCGCGAGCTGACCGACGACGATGGCGATCTCGTTGCGGCCCGTGATCGCGCCGCGGCGCTCCGTCGGCGCCAGCTCCGCCAGGTACACCGGCACCGTCACGGACGCGCCACCCACGGCCGCACCGAGCACCAGCCGCATCGGCACCATGACCTCGAACGACGGCGCCGCGACGCTGCCCAGCGCCCCGAGGAAGAACACCACGGCCAGCAGGACGAGCGTGCGCCGCCGCCCCAGCCGGTCCGCGAGCCGCCCGCAGACCAGCGCCCCGAGCGCCGCACCGACCAGCAGGCTGCTCGTCACCAGCCCCTCGGTCGCGGGCGTGAGCCCCAGGTCCGCCACCATCGGGTCGAGCGCCCCGTTGATGACACCCGTGTCGTAGCCGAACAGCAGGCCGCCGAATGTCGCGACCACCGTGATGACGTCGAGCCGCCGCAGGTGCGGCCCGGGCAGCAGCGGGGGCAGCGCGCGGCGCGCGCCCTCCGGGACCGCGGTCATGCCGGCACGACGCAGGCCGGGGCCGGCAGGGGCACGCGGGAGACGACCGCACCGTCGCGCAGGACCGTGAGCGTGTCCCCGCGCTCGTCCGCCACCACGGTCCAGCCGTCGACCACCGCGAAGTGGCGGGGCCACGCGCCGGGCAGCGCCGTCTGGCCGGCCGGGGCGAGCGTGCCGTCCGGGGCGGGCGCGAAGGTGGCGAGCACGTCCGCGCCACGCGTCGCCACCAGCACACGGTCGCCCACGCGGTCGATGTGGGACGGCAGCGGCCTACCGCCGGACCCGGTGCCGGCGCCGTCCTCGGAGGCGGGGACGTGCTGCACCACCCGGCCGGACGCCGTCGCCGCGTCCCAGGCCAGCACCGCCACCGTGACGTCGAGCTCGCACGCGACGTACGCGATCCGGCCGTCCGCGGAGAACACCAGGTGCCGCGGGCCGGAGCCGGGACGCAGCGTCGCGGCGACGCCGTCCTCGGTGAGCAGCCCCGTGCCCGCGTCGCGCCGGTACCGGCGGATCTCGTCCGTGCCGAGGTCGCACACCAGCAGGTGGGCGCCGTCCGGGGTCAGGGCGGCGAAGTGGGCGTGGGACGCCTCCTGGCGGCCGGTGTCCGGGCCGGAGCCCTCGTGCGTCAGCACCTGGGCGGGGTCACCGGCGGCCGGGCCCTCCGGGCCGATCGCCAGGACGGCCACCGACCCCGACGAGTAGTTCGCCACGTAGGCCACCCGGCCCGCCGGGTCGAGCAGCACGTGGCACGGGTCGTCGCCGCCGCTCGACGCCGAGCCCGCGGGCGCCAGGCCCGGCCGGCCGTCGGGTCCCGCGACCACGCGGAAGGCGGACACCGTCCCGGCGGCGTGCTCGCCGACCGCGAGCAGCAGGCCGGCCTGCCGGTCGACGGCCACGAACGAGGGCGCGGGCGACTCGACGACCAGCACGGGTCGGCCCAGCTGCCCCGTGCCCGTGTCGAGCGCGACGCGCCAGATGCCCTCCCCGACCCCGGCGGGCGTCCCCGCGCCGGCCGAGGGGTAGGTCCCGATCCACAGGTCGCGCAGGTGCTCCGTCACGGCGAGGACTCTAGGCGACACCACCCCCACCCGCCGCGCCCACCCCCTCTCCCCCCTCCCCACCAGCACCGTCGGAGGCTCCGGCGGGTCGGCGTGGTGCTCCGCGGACCACCGCGATCCCGCGCGCCCACCACCGCGCACGTTCGGAGCCTCCGAGCGGATCCCCACTGCCCGCGCCCCCACACCCCCGCGCACCCGCACGCACCCGCGCACCCGCGCACCCGCGCCGTCCAGGCAG
>NZ_JBCLVN010000056.1:0-20904 GCF_039548315.1 Cellulomonas olei | reverse complement strand
CCGAGCACGTTCGGAGCCTCCGAGCGGATCCCCACTGCCCGCGCCCCCACACCCCCGCGCACCCGCACGCACCCGCGCACCCGCGCACCCGCGCCGTCCAGGCAGCCGTCGGAGGCTCCGACGGGTCGTCGTGGTGCTCCGCGGACCACCACGATCCCGCGCGCCCACCACCGAGCACGTTCGGAGCCTCCGAGGGGAGGGCGAGCGGCGGCGGGCAGTCAGGGTGGCGAGGGGCAGGGGGGCGGGGGTCAGGGGGCGAGGGGTCAGGGGGTGGTGGGGGGGGCCAGCCAGGCGGCGGGGTCGGCGGCGACGGCGCGCAGGACGACGACCGCCGCGCCGGTCATGGCGGCGTGCGAGCCGCCCTGGGCGACGCCGACGCGGGCGTCCTCCCACGCGGCCGCGAGGACGCGGGAGCGGAGCTGGGCGACGACGGCGTCCGTGAGCCAGGGGGCGAGGGGGGCGTAGATGCCGCCGAGCACGATGGTCTCGACGTCGACGAGGTTGACGAAGTTCGCGAGCGCGACGCCCAGGGCGTCCCCGGCGGACCGCAAGGCCCGGGCGGCGCGCTCGTCGCCGGCCGCGACGGCGCGCAGCAGGGCGTCGACGGGCTCCTCGACGTCACGGCCGGCGGCCCGGAGCAGGGCGTCCTTGCCGGCGTACTGCTCGAGGCAGCCGCGGGCGCCGCACGTGCAGCGGGGACCCTGCTGGTCGACGACGGTATGGCCGAGCTCGCCGCTCCACCCGTGCCGGCCGGCGAACACCTCGCCGTCGAGCACGATCGCGGCACCGATGCCGACCTCGCCGGAGACGTAGAGGAACGACTGGCCGGCGGCGCCGGTGCGGGCCTCCGCGCGGGCGGCCAGGTTGGCCTCGTTGGCGAGCCGGACGGACAGCCCGTCGAGCTGCGGGTGCGCGCTGAGCAGCGTGACGACGTCGACGTCGCGCCACCCGAGGTTCGGCGCGAGCCGCAGCGGCCCGGTCACGCGGTCGACGAGCCCGGGCAGCGCCAGGCACATGCCCGCGAGGCGCGCTCCGCCCGGCAGCGAGGCGCGCACCTCGCCGACGAGGCCGGCGAGCAGCCCGAGGACGTGCGCCGGGTCGCTGTGCCGGAAGTCCCCGACGGTGGTGCGGTCGGCCACGAGGTCCCCGGCGAGGTCGACCGCGCGCACGCCGATGTAGTCGACGTTGACCTCGGCGCCGAGACCGACGACGGTGCCGGACGCCGGGACGAGGGGGACGGCGGGCCGCCCGGCCCGGGCGGTGGTCAGCGGCGGCAGCTCGGCGACGAGCCGGGCGCCGACGAGCAGGTCGACGAGGGCGGAGACGGCACCACGGGTCAGGCCGGTGGCCGTGGCGACGTCGGCGCGGGACGGCGGGGCCTCCCCCGCGAGCGCGGCGTCGAGCACGTGCCGCAGGACGAGCGCGAGGTTGTGCTCCCGCAGCGACCCCTGACGCGCGGGCCGCGCGGGCGACCGGCGGCGGGCGGCGGTCCCGGACGGGGGCGCCGCGACCGCGCCGAGCGGCACGCCGGCGGGCGGCGCGGCGGGGTCGGCGGCGGGGTCGGTCACGCGGTTGACCCTAGCCGGTTCCGGCGATAAGTTCATCCACAAGACAAACCCCGCTGTGCTCGCAGTGTCCGCAGCGGCCGCCGTGTTCTCGATGAGGAGTGAACCCCGATGGTGCGCACGCCCACCCCCGCCGACAAGTTCTCCTTCGGTCTCTGGACCGTCGGCTGGAACGCCCAGGACCAGTTCGGCTCGGCCAGCCGTCCGTGGCTCGACCCGGTGGAGTCCGTCCACAAGCTCGCGGAGCTCGGCGCCGCGCACGTGACGTTCCACGACGACGACGTGGTGCCGTTCGGCTCCGACGCCGCCGAGCGCGACCGCATCCTCGCCCGCTTCAAGCAGGCGCTCGCCGACACCGGCATCACGGTCGAGATGGTCACGACCAACACGTTCAGCCACCCGATCTTCAAGGACGGCGCGTTCACCTCGAACGACCGCCGCGTGCGCCGCTACGGCCTGCGCAAGGTCATCCGGAACGTCGACCTGGCCGCCGAGCTCGGCGCCGACACGTTCGTCATGTGGGGCGGCCGCGAGGGCGCCGAGTACGACTCGGCGAAGGACCTGAACGCCGCGCACGACCGCTACGCCGAGGGCATCGACACCGTCGCGGCGTACATCAAGGAGAAGGGCTACGGCCTGCGGATCGCCATCGAGCCGAAGCCGAACGAGCCCCGCGGCGACATCCTGCTCCCGACGATCGGCCACGCGCTGGGCCTCATCGCCAAGCTCGAGCACGGCGACATCGTCGGCCTGAACCCGGAGACCGGCCACGAGCAGATGGCGGGCCTGAACTACACGTCCGGCATCGCCGAGGCGCTGTGGGCCGGCAAGCTGTTCCACATCGACCTGAACGGCCAGCGCTCCATCAAGTACGACCAGGACCTGGTGTTCGGCCACGGCGACCTGTTCTCCGCGTTCGCGACGGTCGACCTCATCGAGAACGGCTTCCCGGCCGGTGGCCCGCGCTACGACGGCCCGCGCCACTTCGACTACAAGCCGTCCCGCACCGAGGACTTCGACGGCGTGTGGGCCTCGGCCAAGGCGAACATGGACACGTACCTCATCCTCAAGGAGCGCGCGCAGGCGTTCCGCGCGGACCCGGAGGTCCAGGAGGCCCTCGAGGCGTCCGGCGTGCTCGAGCTGGCCCAGCCGACGCTCGGCGAGGGCGAGACCCTGGCCGACCTGCTGGCCGACCGCTCGGCGTTCGAGGACTTCGACGTCGACGGCGTCGCGGCGCGCGGCTTCGGCTTCGTCCGCCTCAACCAGCTCGCGCTGGAGCACGCGCTCGGCGCCCGCTGAGCACACGCTCGACCGCTGCCGGGGGCGGGTGCGACGACCCACGTCGTGCCCGCCCCCGGCGGTTCCCGTTCCCCCCTCAGCCCTGACCTCCCGAGCACAGCAAGGACGCATGCCATGGCCCTCGTCGCCGGGGTGGACTCCTCCACCCAGTCCTGCAAGGTCGTCGTGCGCGACGCCGAGACCGGGGCGCTCGTGCGCACCGGCCGCGCCTCGCACCCGGACGGCACCGAGATCGACCCCCGGCACTGGTGGGACGCCCTGCAGACCGCCGTCCGCGACGCCGGCGGGCTGGACGACGTCGACGCGGTCGCGGTCGGCGGGCAGCAGCACGGCATGGTCACGCTCGACGCCGACGGCGAGGTCGTGCGCGACGCCCTGCTGTGGAACGACACGCGCTCGGCGCAGGCCGCGCTCGACCTCATCGGCGAGCTCGGCGGGCCGCAGGCGTGGGCCGACGCGATCGGCTCCGTGCCGGTCGCGTCCCTGACCGTCACCAAGCTGCGCTGGCTGCGCGACCACGAGCCCGACGCCGCCGCCCGGGTGGCCGCCGTCGCCCTCCCCCACGACTGGCTGACCTGGCGCCTCGCCGGTCACGGGCCGGGCGCCGCCGACCTCGCCGCGCTGGCCACGGACCGGTCCGACGCGTCCGGCACCGGCTACTGGTCGCCGTTCACCGAGGACTACCGCCGCGACCTGCTGGAGCTCGGCCTCGGGCACGACGCCGTGCTGCCGCGGGTGGTCGCGCCGCACGAGGCCGCGGGGCGCGCGGGCGCCGGCGGTCCGGTGCGCGAGGGCGCGCTGCTCGGGTCCGGCGCGGGCGACAACGCCGCGGCGGCGCTGGGGCTCGGCATGGTCGCGGGGGACGTCGCGATCTCGATCGGCACGTCGGGCGTCGTCTCGGCGGTCGCCGCCCGGCCGACCGCCGACGGCACCGGCATGGTGACCGGCTTCGCCGACGCCACCGGCCGCTACCTGCCGCTCGCCTGCACGCTCAACGCCTCCCGGGTGCTGGACGCCGCCGCGCGGATGCTGGGTGTCGACCACGCCGGCCTGTCCGCGCTCGCGCTGTCCGCCCCCGCCGGGGCCGACGGCCTGGTGCTGGTGCCGTACCTCGAGGGCGAGCGCACCCCCAACAAGCCCGACGCCACCGGTGCCCTGCACGGCATGCGGCTGGCGAACACCACGCCCGCCCACCTGGCGCGCGCCGCCGTCGAGGGCATGCTGTGCGCCCTCGCCGACGGCCTCGACGCCCTGCGCGCCCAGGGCGTGCCCGTGGAGCGGGTGTCGCTGATCGGCGGCGGCGCGCAGTCCGAGGCGGTCCGCCGCATCGCGCCCGCCGTGCTCGGCGTCGACGTGCTGGTGCCCACGCCCGGCGAGTACGTCGCCGACGGCGCCGCACGGCAGGCCGCGTGGGTGCTGTCCGGCGCCCAGGAGCCGCCCGCGTGGACCGCGAGCGGAGCGCCCGAGGTGTTCTCGGCGGAGGCCGCCCCGCGGGTCCGCGAGCAGTACGCGGCGGTGCGCGACCTGACGGCCACCCGCCCCTGACCCCGGCGGCACGACGCACGAAGGCCCGGTCCCCCTCGCGGGGGGCCGGGCCTTCGCGTGTCAGGACGACGCGTCAGTGCGCGGCGTCGTACGCCTCGCGGATCTCCGCGGAGATGCGCCCGCGCTCGGAGACCTCGAACCCGTTCTCCTTCGCCCACGCGCGGACGGCGCCCGCGTCGGACGCCCGGCGGGGACGGCTCGCGCCGGCCGATCCGCCTCGGCCGGCGCCGGAGCGACCACCGGTCTTGCGCGCGTGCCCGACCCACGTCGCCAGCGCGTCGCGCAGCTCGGTGGCGTGCTCGGTCGTCAGGTCGATCTCGTACGAGACACCGTCGAGCGCGAACGACACCGTCTCGTCGGCGGTTCCGCCGTCAATGTCGTCCACGAGCAGGACCTGAACCTTCTGTGCCATTTCGCCCTCCCGAGCCGTCGGCCGCCGCTTCCCCCCGCCACCATCAGCGGCATGTATTCGTGCGGTCCGGAAAAGCATGACACCGTGGTGCGCGACCGTCAAAACGAACGCGCACAGGCCTCACTTTTCGGGGGCGTTCCGGGAGGATTTCTGCCGCTCGCGGTCCTGCGCATCCAGGCGCGCCAATGCGGCGCGTTCCGTGCGGTCGGCGTTCACCAGCGCCCGGATGACCAACCAGAAGACGAGCCCGACGCCGATCGACGGGATCAGCGCGGCGAGCGCGGGGCCGATGTCCATGACCTCAGCGTACGCCGCGCCGCGCGGGCGTCCCTCAGCCCTGCGGCTTCACCAGCGGGAACAGGATCGTCTCGCGGATACCCAGGCCGGTGAGCGCCATGAGCAGCCGGTCGATGCCCATGCCCATGCCGCCGGTCGGGGGCAGCGCGTACTCGACGGCGGTCAGGAAGTCCTCGTCGACGCGCATCGCCTCGTCGTCACCCGCGGCCGCGAGCAGCGCCTGCGCCTCGAACCGCTGCCGCTGGATCACCGGGTCGACGAGCTCGGAATAGGCGGTGGCGAGCTCGAATCCGCGCACGTACAGGTCCCACTTCTCGACCTGCCCGGGGACGGCCCGGTGGTCGCGCGTCAGCGGGCTGGTCTCGACCGGGAAGTCCCGCACGAACGTGGGTGCGTGCAGCCCCTCGCCGACCAGGTCCTCCCAGAGCACCTCGACGAGCTTGCCGTGGCTGACGCGCGCCGGGTCGAGCACCACCTCGTGCTTGTCGGCGACCGCCTGCAGGTGCGCCACCGACGTCTCCGGGGTGATCTCCTCGCCCAGCGCCTCGGACAGCGAGCCGTACATCGTGAGCTGCGCCCACTCGCCGCCGACCTCGTACTCCGAGCCGTCGGCGAGCGTCAGCGTGGTCGTGCCGAGGACGTCCTGCGCGGCGGTCTGCACGAGGTCGCGGGTCAGGGCCGCCATCGTGTCGTAGTCGCCGTAGGCCTCGTACGCCTCGAGCATCGCGAACTCGGGCGAGTGCGAGGAGTCCGCGCCCTCGTTGCGGAAGTTGCGGTTGATCTCGAAGACGCGCTCCAGGCCGCCGACGGCCGCGCGCTTGAGGAACAGCTCGGGCGCGATCCGCAGGTACAGGTCGATGTCGAACGCGTTCATGTGCGTGACGAAGGGCCGGGCCGCCGCACCGCCGGGCTGCGTCTGCAGCATCGGGGTCTCGACCTCGAGGTAGCCCCGCCGGTGGAAGTTCTCGCGCAGCGAGCGCACGACACCCGCCCGCAGCCGGACCGCGTCGCGGGCGGCCGGGCGCACGATGAGGTCGACGTAGCGCTGGCGGACGCGGACCTCCTCGGAGAGCTCCGGGGCCTCCTCGTCACCGCGCGCGTACAGGTTCGGCAGCGGCCGCAGCGACTTCGCCGCGAGCTGCCAGGCGTCCGCCATCACGGACAGCTCGCCGCGCCGCGACGACACGACGCGGCCGTGCACGAACAGGTGGTCGCCCAGGTCGACGTCCGCCTTGAACGCGGCGAGGCGGTCCTCACCCACGTTCGCGAGGCTCAGCATGGCCTGGAGGCGGTTGCCCTCGCCGTCCTGCAGCGTCGCGAAGCAGAGCTTGCCGGTGTTGCGCAGGAACACGACGCGGCCGGCGACGCCGACCTCGTCCTCGGTCTCCTGCCCCGGCTCCAGGTCGGGGTAGGCGGCCCGGACCTCGGCCACCGTGTGCGTGCGCGGCACGCCGACCGGGTACGGCTCGACGCCCTCGGCGATCAGGCGGTCGCGCTTCTCGCGACGGACCCGGAGCTGCTCGGGGAGGTCGTCGGCGGGGGCTGCGGCGGGGGCGTCGGTCACCCGCCGATCCTACCGAGCGCCCGGGACCGGCCCGGACAGGCCCGCGACGAGGTCCAGCGCGAGGTCGAGGATCGGCGAGGAGTGCGTCAGCGCGCCGACGGACAGGTAGTCGACGCCGGTGGCCGCGACCTCCGCCGCGCGGTCGAGCGTGAGGTTGCCGGTCGCCTCGAGCTCGACCCGGCCCAAGCGCGGCTCCAGCGCCCGCACCGCGGCGACGGTCGCGGCGAGCACCGGGGTCGGCATGTTGTCGAGCAGCAGGAACCGCGCGCCGACCTCCACGGCCTCGAGCGCCTGCGCGGTGGTGTCGGCCTCGACCTGGACGACGACGTCGGGGAACCGCTCGCGCACGGCCCGCACGGCCGCCGCGACGCCGCCGGCCGCCACGACGTGGTTGTCCTTGACCATCGCCACGTCGTACAGGCCCATGCGCTTGTTGGTGCCGCCGCCGCAGCGCACCGCGTACTTCTCGAGCTCCCGCAGGCCCGGGCTGGTCTTGCGGGTGTCGAGCACCTGCGCGCCCGACCCGGCGAGCGCGTCGGCCCAGCGTCGCGCGTGGGTGGCGACGCCGGAGGCCCGCGACACGAGGTTGAGCGCCGTGCGTTCCCCGACCAGCAGCGCCTGCACGGGACCCGTGAGCACGGCGAGCACGTCACCGGCGGCGACCGTGCTGCCGTCGGGCACGCGCTGCTCGACGGCCGGCGCGGCGAGGGCGAGGCGCGCGGCGACCTGGGCCAGCACCTCGGCGACGACCGGCAGCCCGGCGACGACGCCCGGCTCGCGCGCCACGAGGTGCGCCTCGCCGGTGGCGGCGGGGTCGACGGTCGCCTGCGTGGTGACGTCCCGGCCGGGCGCGGGGCCGAGGTCCTCGTCGAGCGCGACGGCGACGGTGCGGGCGAGCCACGCCGGGTCGAGCACGCCGGGCGCGGGGACCGTCGGGGCGGCGGGATCCGTGGAGGTCACGGCGAGCAGCCTAGGACCTCACTCGAGCGGCACCCGCCGCTGCACGAGCCCCCCGTCCGGGTCCAGCGTCGCGACGACGCGCAGCAGCCAGGCGTCGTCGCTCGCCGGGTAGTCGCTGCGCAGGTGGCCGCCGCGGGTCTCCCGCCGGGTCGCCGCGGTGGCGGTCAGCACCGTGGCGACCTGGTGCACGTTGGTGGTCTCCCACTCCGCGACCTGCGGGCCGGCGACCGGCGCCGAGCCGCCGCCGGGGGCGTGGTGGGCGTCCGTGCGGACCGCGCGCAGCGCGCGGCCGGCGGCCTCGAGACCGGCCGCGGACCGGAGCACGCCCGGCCCCTCGCTGGCGATCCGCTGGATGCGGGACCGCGCGGCGCCGGCCACGAGCGCGGCGTCGCCGGGCCGCTCGACGGGCTCCGACGGCCGCAGCGTGCCGGCGTCGAGCCGCTTCGCGACGTCCCGGGCGGCGCGGTGCGCGAACACCAGGCCCTCCAGCAGCGAGTTGGACGCGAGCCGGTTCGCGCCGTGCACGCCGGTGCAGGCGACCTCCCCGACGGCGTACAGCCCGGGCAGCGTCGAGCGGCCGACGAGGTCGGTGACGACGCCGCCCGAGTGGTAGTGCTGGGCGGGTGCCACCGGCACGAGGTCGGTCGCCAGGTCGATGCCGTGCTCCGCGAGCCGGTCCGCGATGGTCGGGAACCGGCGGCGCAGCCGCTCGGCGCCGAGGTGGCGCGCGTCGAGCAGCACGTGGTCGGACCCGGTGCGGGCGAGCTGCCGCACGATGGCCCGGGCGACGACGTCCCGCGGCGCGAGCTCCGCGAGGGGGTGCACCTGCGGCATGAACCGGTGCCCGTCCGTGTCGACCAGCACCGCGCCCTCGCCCCGCACCGCCTCCGAGACCAGCGTGAGCTGCCCCTTGACGCCCGACCCGAGCCACAGCACGGTCGGGTGGAACTGCACGAACTCCACGTCGCCGACGGCGGCGCCGGCGCGCAGGGCGGCGGCGAGTCCGTCCCCGGTGGCCTGCGACGGGTTGGTGGACGAGCGGAACACCTGGCCGATCCCGCCGGTCGCGAGGACGACGGCGGGCGCGAGGACGGCGCCGACGCCGTCGCGGCTGCCCTCCCCGATGACGTGCAGCGTCACGCCGCACACCGGACCCGGTCGCCCGTCGCGGCCGGGTGCGCCGGTGAGCACGTCGAGGACGAGCGCGTGCTCGACCACCTCGATGCCCGGGTCGGAGCGCACGGCGTCGACCAGCGCCCGGGAGATCTCCGCGCCCGTGGCGTCGCCACCGGCGTGCGCGACGCGGTCGGCGTGGTGGCCGCCCTCGCGCGTGAGGCTGAGGTGCCCGTCGGGCTCGGTGTCGAACACCGCGCCGCGGGCGACGAGCTCCCGCACGCGGGCGGGCCCCTCGGTGACCAGGACCTCGACGGCCCGCGGGTCGCAGAGCCCCACGCCGGCCTCCAGGGTGTCCCGCAGGTGCGCCTCCGGGGAGTCCGCCGGGTCGAGGGCCGCGGCGATGCCCCCCTGCGCCCACACCGTCGACCCGGAGAGCAGCACGTCCTTGGTGACGAGCAGGACGCGCGGCAGCCGGGCGCGCAGCTCCAGCGCGGCGGTCAGGCCCGCGATGCCGGAGCCGACGACGACCGCGTCGGCCCGCGCCGTCCACCCCGGGGCGGGCGCCGCGAGCCGGCGTGCGACCCGCTCAGTCACCGGCCGCACGGCCCGCCGGCCCTGCGGGGTCGCGCTCCACGAGCGCGCGGCCCTCGTCGAACGGCACCCCGCTCGGGTGCAGCCCGGAGTCGTCGGTCCACTGCGCGGGGACCGTGCCGGGGTCGTGGCCGGTGTCCACCACGCGGTTCCCGGCGTCCACCAGGACGACGCGCGGCTCGTAGGAGCGCGCCTCGGCGTCGGACAGCATCCCGTAGGCGATGAGGATGACGACGTCGCCGGGGTGCACCAGGTGCGCCGCGGCGCCGTTGATGCAGATCTGCCCGGAGCCGGCCTCGCCCGCGATGACGTACGTGGTCAGCCGGGCGCCGTTGGTCACGTCGACCACGTCGACCTGCTGCCCGGGCAGCAGGTCCGCGGCCGCGAGCAGGTGCGCGTCGACGGTGATGGAGCCGACGTAGTGCAGGTCGGCCTGGGTCACGGTCGCGCGGTGGATCTTGCCGATCATCATCGGCCGCAGCAGCGAGGTCATGCCTCAGCCCCACCTCACGTCGGAGTTGTCGATCAGGCGCGTGGCGCCCACGGTGGCCGCGAGCGCGAGGACCGACGTCGTGCCGGCCGGCCCGGGCCGGGTGACGTCCTCGAAGCCCGCCGGGTCCACGAGCGCCACGTAGTCGGTGGCGACATCCGCGGCGTCCAGCACCTCGCGGGCGGCGGACCGGACGTCCTGCGGCGTCCCGCCCGCGGCGGCCGCGGCGGCACCCGCCGCGAGGGCGCGGGACAGCGCGAGCGCCCGCTCCCGCTCCGGCGCCGAGAGGTACACGTTGCGGGAGGACAGCGCCAGCCCGTCGTCGTCGCGGACGGTGGGCACGCCGACCACCTCGACCGGCACCTCGAGGTCGCGCACCATGCGGCTGACCGCGACGAGCTGCTGCACGTCCTTGCGGCCGAACAGGGCCACGTCGGGCGCCGTCAGGTGGAGCAGCTTGAGCACGACCGTCAGGGCGCCGTCGAGGTGGCCCGGGCGGATCGCGCCCTCGTAGACGGTGCCGATGCGGCCCGCGTCCACCCGCACCACGGGGTCGCCGTCCGGGTACATCTCGTCCGGGGCCGGGGCGAACACCACGTCGCCCTCGCCCAGCAGGTCCGGCGCGGTCAGCGACGCGAGGTCGCCCGGCAGGTCCCGCGGGTAGCGGTCGAGGTCCTCGTGCGGGGCGAACTGCAGCGGGTTCACGAAGATCGTGACGACCACCCGGTCCGCGCGCTCCCGGGCCTCCCGCACGAGCGCCAGGTGCCCGGCGTGCAGCGCGCCCATCGTCATCACGACGGCACGGCGCGCCCCGTCCCCGCCGGCCGCGAGGGCCGCCGCGAGCTCGGCGCGGGTGCGCACCACGGTGGGGGCACCGGTACGTGCCTGGGTCATGCCTGGTCCTCCTCGTCGGCGGGCGCCGGGTCGTCCCCGGGCCGGCCGCTCTCGTCGTGGTGCGCGCCGTGCACGGTACCCCCGTCGGGTCCCGGCACGTGACCGGGGGCGGCGTCCGACGGGCCGCGCTCCCGCCCGCCGGGCGCGGGGACGTCGCCCGTCGCCGGGTCGTTCGTCGTGTCCGCCGCCGGGGCGGCCGCGAGCGCGTCCAGCACCGCCTGGCCCTGGTCCGGCCGCAGCAGCCCGGCGGCGAGCGCCCGGCCGGCCGCCGCGCGCGCGAGCGTCCGGTACGACGCGGCGACGTCCGTCGCGCCCGTGCGGACGCCGAGCGCGCCGAGCTCCGCCAGGTGGTCCCGGAGGGTCCCCGCATCGGCGCGGCGCACCGGCCCGGTGAGCGTGGTGATCGCGCCGTTGGTGACGTCGCCCCCGGCGTCGCGCCCGCCGCCCGCGGACTCCGCGCGCAGGGCGCCGTCCAGCGCGGCGGACAGCAGGGGCCGCAGCACCGCACCGGGGTCGGCGACGCCCGCCGCCGCGAGCGCCTGACCGGCCTGGGCGACGAGCACGACGAGGTGGTTCGCCCCGTGCGCGAGCGCTGCGTGGTACAGCGGACGCGCGCTCTCGGCGAGCACCACCGGCTCGCCGCCCATCTCGACGACCAGCGCCTGGCCGATCGGCAGCACCGCGGTCGGCGCCGTCACCGCGAAGGTGCACCCGACCAGCCGGGAGAGGTCCAGCGACGTCCCCGTGAACGTCATCGCCGGGTGCAGCGCGATCGGGATGGCGCCGGCCGCGCGCGCGGGGTCCAGGACGGCGGCGCCGTAGCGGCCCGCGGTGTGCACGACGATCTGGCCCGGCTGCCAGGCACCCGTCGCGGCGAGCCCCGTGACCAGGCCGGGCAGGGCGTCGTCCGGGACCGCCAGCAGCACCAGCTCCGCGCGCCGGGCGACCTCCGGCACGTCGAGCACCGGCACCCCGGGCAGCAGCGCGTCGGCACGCTCGCGCGACGCCTCCGACACCGCGCTCACGGCGACCACCGGGTGCCCGGCCGCGCGCAGGGCGCTGCCCAGCACCGCGCCGACCCGGCCCGCGCCGACGACGCCGATCCCCAGCCGCGTCATGCCCGGCGCATCCACTGCTCCGGCCCCGCCCCCGCGCGCGCCGTCCGCGCGCGCGTCGACTGCTCGTCCAGCAGCCCGGCGGCGACCTGCGCGTCCAGGTGGTCGACGCGGGGCGACACCGGCCCGGGCGTCGAGTGCAGCTGGAACGACGCCAGGCCGAGCCGCCGCTGCAGCGGTCCCTGCGCGAGGCCGAGCGACTGCGTGCGCTCGTGCGGCACGACCACCAGGCGGCGCACGAGCACGCCCGAGCGCAGCACGAGCGCGCGGTCGGTGACGGTCACGCCGTGCCGGCGCCAGCCGACCGGGTCGAGCCACCGGGACCGGCGCGGCGCCACGGCCCAGGTGCCGTCGGCCTCCCGGCCCGTCAGGCCCGCGTCGACGAGCGCCCGCGGGTCCGGCGTGCCGAGGTCCGGCAGCACGAGCCACAGCGCGAGCAGCGCGTCGTCCCGGGTCCCGACGGGCAGCAGCACGTTCTCGGTGTGGGTCTGCTCGGTGCCGGCGCCGTAGCCCGCGACGTTCACCTCGACCCGCCACCAGTCGGCCCGCCGCCACAGCAGCCCCTGCGTCACCTGCACCGCCTGCACCCGGCCCGGCGGGACGGTCTGCGCGCGCGCCTCGGTCAGGCCGTGCCGCAGCCGGATGCCGTCCGGGGAGATCGCCGCGCGGAAGTTCGCGCCCCGGTTGAAGCGGGTCCAGGAGTACGACACCACGCCGAGCAGGGCCGGCAGCAGCGCGAACGCGGACTCGAACCGCCCGGAGGTGACGATCAGCGCGACGACGGCGACCAGGACCCCGATCAGCCAGAAGGTCGCGGACGACAGCAGGGTGGACCCCAGCAGCCGCCCGACCGGGACCTCGTAGACCGGGCGCTCCGGGGCGACCGGCGCCGGTCCGGTCCACCCGGGCGCCCCGGCGCCGGGCGTGCCGGACGCGGTGGTGCCGGGCGTGGACGCGCCGGGGCCGTCGGCGCCGCCCGGGAGGCCGGTGCCTGCGGACGCGCCGGACGTGCCGGCCCCATCTGTCCCCTCGGGGACGGCGGCCTCGAGGGCGACGTCCGCGGGCACGGCCAGGGGCGGCACCCCCGCGGGGCGGTGCAGCCCGGCCGCCCGGGCGAGCAGCTCCGCGCGCAGCTGCTCGGCCTCCGCCTCGCGCAGGAACGCGAGCGAGACGGCGGAGCCCGCGCCACCGGCGACCTCGAGCCGCAGCTCGGACAGCCCGAGGATCCGGGCGAGCAGCGGCTGCACGACGTCGACCGCCTGCAGCCGGTCCAGCCGCGCCTGCCGCTGCTGCCGGAACAGCACGCCCGACCGCAGGTGGACCGCGTCGTCGGTGACGGCGAACCGGGTCATGCGCCACGCGATCGCCGAGTACCCGAACCCGACCAGGCCGACCAGGACGACCCCGGCCGCGAGGAACAGCCACGCGCGGGCGCCGAGCCACTCGGCGAGCTCGCGCACGTCGTCCGCCGAGTTCCACACGATCACCGCGAGCACGGCCACGAGCACCTTCCACCCCTTCACCGCGGGGGTGACGGGGTGCATGCGGCGCCAGCCGAGCGCGTCGTCCGGCGGCGGCTGGGGGGCCGGCGGCGCGGGGGTGCCGGCCGCGGCGGCCGTGGCCGGGACGGCAGCGCCGGACGGGCCGGCCAGGCGCTCCTCGCCGCTCACAGCCCCGCCAGGCGGGCCTCGCCGCGCGAGGCGAGCTGGTCGCGCAGGCGGGCCGCCTCAGCCGTCGGCAGGCCGTCGATGGACGCGTCCGTGCCGGGCGACGCGGTGTGGAGCTGGACGGACGCGATCCCGAAGCGACGGGCGAGCGGTCCGGCCGTCACGTCCACGTACTGCATGCGGCCGTAGGGCACCACCACCATCGACCGGAACAGGATGCCCCGGCGCAGCAGCAGGTCGTCGGCGCGCTCGGCGTAGCCCATCGCGCGGACCTGCCGCGGCACGAGCCACAGCAGCCACAGGGTCAGCACGGCGAGCACCGCGACCCCCGCCCAGAGCCACGCGACGCCCGACAGCGCGGCGGCGAGCGCCAGCGCCAGCAGCGGCACCCCGAGCCAGCAGAGCCCGACCACGACGCGCGCGGTCGCCAGGCGGCTCGACACGGGCGTCCAGGCGACCCCGGCGGGCTCGAACGGCTCGCTGCGGGACACCGGCCCCGGCGGCGTCGCGGGCACGGCGTCGGGCTGCGGGAGGGCGGCGGCGCCACCGTCAGGCGTGGTCATGCGCCCATCCTTCCA
Organism: Cellulomonas olei; assembly: GCF_039548315.1. Taxonomy (NCBI): domain Bacteria; kingdom Bacillati; phylum Actinomycetota; class Actinomycetes; order Micrococcales; family Cellulomonadaceae; genus Cellulomonas; species Cellulomonas olei. The sequence goes on along the minus strand of NZ_JBCLVN010000056.1, from coordinate 6,811 downwards.
CCGCGCCGGAGCCCCGCGCGGCCCGGAGGTCCGTCCCGCGCGACGCCGGCGCCGCTGCGGGGGCGCTCAGCCGCGCGCGGCGTCCGGCGACGTGTCGGGGCCCGCCGCGTCCTCCGGGTCGCTCGGCGGGGGGATCCGGCAGAACCACTCCACGACGAGCCCGGTCACCGCGAGCACGACCGCCCCGAGGACGGCCAGCCCCGCGGACGTCGCCCGGTCCCGCTGCGCCTCGATGTCGAGGTCCGCCAGCACGACGAGCACCTGCGCGGCGTACCAGCCGGACAGCAGCGCCCCGGTGTAGCAGGAGGCCTTGGCGAGCACCGCGGTCCGTGCGGCCCGCACCGGGTCGAGCGTCGGGTGCCTGCCCCGCAGGTACTGCCGCACGGACCAGCCCATGGCGAGCACGACGGCGGCGATGAGCAGCAGCACCGCGACCATCGGCCACGGCACGGGCGGCAGCTCCAGGCCCCGGCTGGCGAGCAGCCGCAGCACGAGCCACCCCAGCGCCGCCGTGACGGCGGCCACGAGCAGCAGCGTGCGGGCGTGGGTGCGCTGCATCACAGGTCCCGGCGGTCGGCGGGACCGAGCGGGTCGAGGGGGTCGGCCGCGTCGGGCCACGCCGGTCCCTCGTCCGGCCACGCCGGCCCGACCTCCGGCCCCGCGTCCGGCCACTGCGGACCCGCGTCCGGCTGCGCGCCCGGGTCGGGCAGGGCCGCCGGCACCGGGGCCGTCAGCCAGTCCAGGGCCAGCCAGCGCACACCGTCGCGGTCGGGCGCCGTGGCGGCCAGCGCCGCGACCGGGCCGCCGCCCAGGCCGTGCAGCACGGCGTCGGGGCGGACCTGCGCCCACGGCTGCAGGACGAACGCCCGCTCGTGCGCGCGCGGGTGGGGCAGCTCCAGGTCGTCGGTCACGGCGGACACCTGCCCGTACACGATGATGTCCACGTCCAGCGTCCGGGGGCCCCAGCGCACGGTCCGCTCGCGCCCGTGCAGGCGCTCGACCTCCGCGGTGGCCCGCAGCAGGTCCCGCGGGGAGAGCGTCGTGCGCCCGATGACCACGGCGTTGAGGAAGTCGGGCTGGTCGGGACCGCCGACGGGTGCGGTGCGCGCGAGCGCCGACACGTCGACGACCTCCAGACCCGGCACGGCCGCCAGGTCGGCCACCGCGTCGCGCAGCGTGTCCTGCGCCGGGCCGACGTTCGACCCGATCGCGAGGACGACCTCCACCGGCTCGTCCGGAGGCACGTCCATCGCGTCCTGCACGAGCTCGGCGTCGACGACGTCGTCGTCCGCGGGCCACGCGTCCGCCGCGGTGCCGGCGTCGGGCGCTCCCGGCGCGCCCGGCGACGCGGCGGCGGGGTCGACGCCGGCGCCCTCCTCCGGGCCGCCCGCCTCCCCGGGACCGTCCGCGGCGGGGGGCTCGCCGGCACCGAGGGCGGGCGCCGCGGCCCCCGGTCCGGGGAGGGCGGTGGCACCGGCGAGCGGCAGCACGGCCGTGGCGTCGGCAACGGCCGGGACGGCGGGCACGGGCAGCGGCGTCGGCGGGGTCGGCAGCCCGACGGCGCCGAGGTCCGGGACTGGCAGGGGTGCGTCCTCGTCGGGGGGCACGGTGACCGCCGCGGCGGGATCGGCCGCCGGCGCCGCCGGTGCGGTCACCGGGTGCCACGGCACGGCCGTCTGCGTGTCGAGCGGCTCGGCGGCCGGCAGCCAGGACCGGTCCCGCCGCACCTCCACCACCACGTCCGCGAACGGCACCGTGATGGGCGCCTGCGGCTTGTGCACCGCCACGTCGACGGCCTGCACCTGCGGGTGCCCGAGGACGGTCGCGGCGATGCGCTCGGCGACGGTCTCGACGAGGTCCGCGGGCTCCCCCGCCAGCACGGCCGCGACCTGCTCCGCGAGCGCGCCGTAGTCCAGCGTGTGCGCGAGGTCGTCCGTCGCGGCGGCGCGCCGGGTGTCGAGGTGGGCCGTCACGTCCGCCACGAAGGTCTGCCCCTCGCGGCGCTCGTGCTCGAACACGCCGTGGTAGCCCGTGGCCGTCACGCCCACCAGCCGGATCCGGTCGAGCCGCTGGCCCGTGCGGCCCAGGACCTCGTCCTCGTCGCTCATCGGTCGTCCTTCCCGGACGGCACCGCGGCCGTCCACCGGGCGGCGACGCGCACCGCGTCCGCCGTCCCCCGAGCCTCGTGCACGCGGACCCCCCACGCACCCGCCGCCGCCGCCAGCGCGGAGACCGCCGCCGTCGCCGCGTCCCGGTCCTCCGGCGGGGCGGGCGTCCCGTCCGGGCCGGCGAGCAGGTGCCCGAGGAACCGCTTGCGGGACGCGCCGACCAGCACCGGGAACCCGTCGGCGACGAGCTCCGGCAGCCGGGCGAGCAGCGGCCAGTTGGCGGCACCGGGCTTCGCGAAGCCGAGACCGGGGTCGAGCACCACCTGGTGGTCCGCGACCCCCGCCTCCCGCAGCTCCGCGACCCGCTGGGCGAGCTCCCGGCGCACGTCGGTCACCACGTCGTCGTACTGCGCCAGGTCGTCCATGACGTCCGCGTGGCCGCGCCAGTGCATCGCCACGTACACGACGCCGGTGCGCGCGACCACCTCGCGGATCGCGGGGTCGGCGAGGCCGCCCGACACGTCGTTCACGACGACGGCGCCCGCCGCCACGGCGGCCTCCGCGACCTCCGCCCGCGTCGTGTCGACGCTGACGGGCACGCCGCGCTCCGTGAGCTCCCGCACGACGGGCAGCACGCGGTCGAGCTCCTCCGCGACCGGCACCCGGGCCGCGCCGGGACGGGTCGACTCGCCGCCCACGTCCAGCAGGTCCGCGCCGTCGGCGACCAGCGCCAGGCCGTGCGCCACCGCGGCCTCCGGCGTGAACCAGCGCCCGCCGTCGGAGAACGAGTCCGGCGTCACGTTCAGCACGCCCATCACGACCGCCCGGCCGGCCTGACCGGCGGCCGTCAGCGCGGGCGGGAGCGGCGAGGGGGGACGCACGTGGCCAGCCTAGGGGGTGCCGGACCCGTTGCCGTCGACGTCCGCGGGGCTCAGCGACCCAGCACGAGGCTCATCGCCTCGGCGCGCGTCGCCGGGTTGCGCATCTGGCCGCGCACGGCCGACGTCACGGTGCGCGAGCCGGGCTTGCGGACCCCGCGCATCGACATGCACAGGTGCTCGCACTGCACGACCACGAGGACGCCCCGGGGCTGGAGGACCTCCACGAGCGCGTCGGCGATCTCCCCGGTCATCCGCTCCTGCACCTGCGGCCGGCGGGCGTACACGTCGACCAGCCGGGCGAGCTTGGACAGCCCGGTCACCCGGCCGGAGGCGCCCGGGATGTAGCCGATGTGGGCGACGCCGTGGAACGGGACGAGGTGGTGCTCGCACGTCGAGTACACCTCGATGTCCTTGACCAGGACCATCTCCTCGTGCCCGATGTCGAAGGTCGCGCTGAGCACGTCCTTCGGGTCCTGGCGCAGGCCCGCGAAGATCTCCTGGTACGCCCGCGCGACGCGCGCCGGGGTGTCCCGCAGGCCGTCGCGGTCGGGGTCCTCCCCCACCGCCAGCAGCAGCTCGCGGATCGCCGCCTCCGCGCGCGGGGCGTCGTACGGCGGCACCTCGCGCGGTGCCCGCCGGTCGTCGCCCGCGCGGGACCCGTCCGCGCCGGTCACGGTCGCGCCCGTCCCGTCAGGCCCGCGGCCCGGCGTCGGGACCGGGCGCGTCCGGGGCCGCCTCGGAGCCCGCGGGGCCCACGTCCGGGGTCTGGCCCGGCGGCACCTCGACGACGCCGACCGCCGGGTGCTCGTCCTTCGCGGCGGCGGCCTCGTCCTGCGGCACCACGGAGCCGTTCTGCGCGGCCTTCTCCGACGGGGTGAGCACCGGCGGGCGGTCCGACACGGCGCGCTGCTCGCTGGACAGCCACACGTCGCGCGGCGGCCGCTTGGTGATCGGCGCGAAGATCTGCTCGAGCTCCGCCTGGTTGAGCGTCTCCTTCTCGAGCAGCTCCAGCACCAGCCGGTCCAGGACGTCCCGGTACTCGACGAGGATCTCCCACGCCTCGGTGTGCGCGGCGTCCATGAGGCGGCGCACCTCGACGTCGACCGTGCCGGCCACCGTCTCGGAGTAGTCGCGCCCGTGGCCCATGTCGCGGCCCACGAACGGCTCGCTGCCGTCCTGGCCGAGCTTGACCGCGCCGACCCGCTCGCTCATGCCGAACTGGGTGACCATCTTGCGCGCGGTCGCCGTGGCCTTCTCGATGTCGTTGCTCGCACCCGTCGTCGGGTCGTGGAACACGAGCTCCTCGGCCACGCGGCCGCCCATCGCGTACGCGAGCTGGTCGAGCAGCTCGTTGCGCGTGGTCGAGTACTTGTCCTCCGTGGGCATGACCATCGTGTAGCCCAGGGCCCGGCCGCGCGGCAGGATCGTCACCTTCGTGACCGGGTCGGTGTACCGGAGCGCCGCCGCGACCAGGGCGTGGCCGCCCTCGTGGTACGCGGTGATCTTCTGCTCCTTGACGTTCATGACGCGCGTGCGCTTCTGCGGGCCGGCGATCACGCGGTCGATCGCCTCGTCCAGCGCGCGGTTGTCGACGATCTGCGCGTTGGAGCGCGCCGTGAGCAGCGCCGCCTCGTTGAGCACGTTCGCGAGGTCCGCACCGGTGAACCCGGGCGTGCGGCGCGCGACCGCGCCGAGGTCGACGTCCGTGGCCATCGGCTTGCCCTGCGCGTGCACCTGGAGGATGCGCTCGCGGCCCTTGAGGTCCGGCGCCTCGACGGACACCTGGCGGTCGAACCGGCCGGGGCGCAGCAGGGCGGGGTCGAGGATGTCGGGACGGTTGGTCGCCGCGATGAGGATGACGTTCGTCTTGACGTCGAAGCCGTCCATCTCGACCAGCATCTGGTTGAGGGTCTGCTCGCGCTCGTCGTGCCCGCCGCCCATGCCCGCGCCGCGGTGCCGGCCGACGGCGTCGATCTCGTCGATGAAGATGATCGCGGGGGCGTTCTGCTTGGCCTGCTCGAACAGGTCGCGCACCCGGCTCGCGCCGACGCCGACGAACATCTCGACGAAGTCCGAGCCGGAGATCGAGTAGAACGGCACGCCCGCCTCGCCCGCGACGGCGCGCGCGAGCAGCGTCTTGCCCGTCCCGGGAGGTCCGTACAGCAGGACGCCCTTCGGGATCTTCGCGCCGACCGCCTGGAACTTCGACGGCTCCGACAGGAACTCCTTGATCTCCTGGAGCTCCTCGACCGCCTCGTCCACGCCGGCGACGTCCGCGAACGTGACCTGCGGCGACTCCTTCGACACCAGCTTGGCCTTGGACTTGCCGAACGACATCACCCGCGAGCCGCCGCCCTGCATGGACGACATGAGGAACCAGAACAGCGCCAGGATGATGATGAACGGCAGCATCACCCCGAGCAGGCTCGCCCACCACGACTGCTGCGGGACGTCCGAGGTGTAGCCGCCGGACGGGTCGGCGTCCGCGATCGCCTCCACCACGGCCGGCCCCTGCGGCACGACGTAGTAGAACTGCACGTCCTTGCCGAGGTTCTGCTCGTCCTTGACGAAGTCGTCCTTGAGCGTGAGGTCGACCCGCTGCGCGCCCTCCGTGATGCGCGCCTGCTCGACCTTGTCGTCACGGATGAGCTCGAGGCCGTCGGAGGTGTCGATCCGCTGCACGCCGGACCCCATGAAGGCGCTCGCCCCGATCCACAGGATCAGGACGGCCAGGATGATCCACAGGACGGGTCCGCGGGTGAGGCGCTTGAGTGTCATGGGCAGACGGGGGCGTGCCCCCTCGTCCCTCCGGTCGCAGGGGTGGAGGCTCCGAAGTTACACGGTGGATCTGACGCGGACGGCGCGTGTTCGCCCAGGGCGGGACTCCCGCCCCGGGCTCCGCGGCGCCCCGGCGCCGTCAGGACGCGTAGACGTGCGGCGCGAGCGTGCCGACGAACGGCAGGTTCCGGTACTTCTCCGCGTAGTCCAGGCCGTAGCCCACGACGAACTCGTTCGGGATGTCGAACCCGACGTACCGGACGTCGACCTCGACCTTGGCGGCGTCGGGCTTGCGGAGCATCGTCGCGATCTCGACGGTGGCCGGGCCGCGGCTGCGCAGGTTCGCCAGCAGCCACGACAGCGTCAGGCCGGAGTCGATGATGTCCTCCACGACCAGCACGTGCCGGCCCGTGAGGTCGGCGTCGAGGTCCTTGAGGATGCGCACGACGCCGGAGGACTTGGTGCCCGACCCGTAGGACGACACCGCCATCCAGTCCATCGCCAGCGGGGTGCTGATGCGGCGGGCCAGGTCGGCCATCACCATGACGGCCCCCTTGAGCACGCCGACCAGCAGGATCTCCTGGCCGGCGTAGTCCGCGTCGATCTGCGCGGCGATCTCGTCCAGGCGGGCGCCGAGCTGCTCCTCGGTCAGGAGCACGCGCTCCAGGTCCGCGCCCATGTCGTCGGCGTTCACCGGTGCCGGTCTCCTCGCTGTGTCGCCTCGGCCGGCTCGCCGGCCCCGTCGGTGCCTCGCGCGCCGTCGTCGTCCCCGGGCTCGGCCGGGGGTGCGGCGCGCAGCGCAAGCCTGCCACACGTGCGGGAGGCCTCGACGCGCCCCGGCAGGTGCACCGGGCCCTGGCCGCGCCACGCGGTCACGAGCGCGTCGACGGCCCGGACGTGGGTGGCGGCCAGGGCGCCGGGCGGGGAGCCCGCCAGCACCGCGGCGGTGCGCAGGGCGCGGGCGCGCAGCGCGGCCGGGGCGGCGGCGAGGACGGCGACGTCGAGCACCACGGCGGGGTCGGGCACGACGGCGGGGCCGGGCAC
>NZ_JBCLVN010000055.1:0-49389 GCF_039548315.1 Cellulomonas olei | reverse complement strand
GCGGGGGCACGGGAGGCGGCCGCACCGGACGTCGCCGGGCGGGGCTCCGACGAGGCCGGGGCCGGCCGCGGGGCGGGCGGGCGCCGCGGCCCGGACGTCCGTCCGGGCTGGGGCGGTCGCGGACGCTGCGGGGTCACGCCCGCCCGGTCCCGTCGGGCTGCTCGGCCGCGTCGTCACCCGCGGGGTCCGCGGGCACCTCGGGGGCGTCGGGGGCGTCGAGGGGCTCGCCGGCCTGCGCGTCGGCGCCGCCCACCAGCGCGTCGAGCACCTCGGCGCCGAGCAGCGTGACGTCGCCGGCGCCGACCGTGAGCACCAGGTCCCCGGGCGCGGCCGCTGCGGCCACCGCGCGGGCGGCCTCGTGCCGGTCCGCGACGTACGTGGCGCGCCCCGGCGTGGGCACCCGCTGCACGATCGTGTCGCCGCTGGTCTCCGGGTCCGGGTCCTCGCGCGCGGCGTAGACGTCGGTGACGACGACGGTGTCCGCGAGGTCGAGCGCCGCTGCGAACTCCGCCGCGAAGGTCCGCGTCCGCGAGTACAGGTGCGGCTGGAACAGCACGTGCACCCGGCCGTCGCCCGCGACGCCCCGGGCGGTGCGCAGCAGCGCGGCGACCTCGGTCGGGTGGTGGGCGTAGTCGTCGACGACGCGGACGCCGCCCGCCGTGCCGCGGTCCTCGAACCGCCGGCCCGTGCCGCGGAACTCGCCGAGCCCGGCCGCGACGGCCGCGGGGTCGGCACCGACGGCCCACGCCGCCAGGTACGCCGCCGCGGCGTTCGCCGCGTTGTGGTCGCCGGGCACCGCGAGCACCAGGTCCGCGCCGGGGACCTCGGCGGAGCGCGACGTGAGCGTGACGTGCCAGCCGCCGCCCTGCGCCCGCACCGGGCCGAGCACGAGGTCGGGGCCCGGCCCGTCCCCGGCGACCGACGCGTCCGAGCCGTACGTGAGGACGCGGACGCCCCGCCGCGTGAGACGGTCCCGCACCGCGTCGACGAGCCGGGCCGCACCCGCGTCGTCGAGGCAGGCCACGAGCGCGCCGCCGTCGAGCACGCGGTCCGCGAACGCCTCGAACGCGGCCTCGAACGCCTCCGCCGAGCCGTAGTGGTCGAGGTGGTCGGGCTCGACGTTGGTCACGACGGCGACCGCCGGCGCGTACGCCAGGAAGGACCCGTCCGACTCGTCGGCCTCGGCGACGAAGACCTCGCCCGCCCCGGTGCGGTGCCCGGGCGCGGCGCCGTCCGCGGTGAGGACGGTGCCGCCGATCGCGTACGACGGGTCGAGCACCGGGTCCTCGCGGCCGGCGACGGCGAGCGCGGTCGCGACCATCGTCGACGTCGTCGTCTTGCCGTGCGCGCCGGCCACGGCGATGCCGATGCGCCCGGTCATGAGCGCGGCCAGCGCCTCGGAGCGGTGCAGGACCCGCAGCCCGCGCTCCCGCGCCGCCGCGAGCTCGGGGTTGGTGTCCCGGATCGCGCTCGACACCACGACGGTGTCGACGCCGGCCAGGTGCGCCGCGTCGTGGCCGACGTGGACGACCACGCCCGCCTCGCGCAGGGCCGGCAGGGCCGGGCCCTCGTGCGCGTCGGAGCCGGAGACCGGCAGGCCGCGCGCGGCGAGCAGCCCCGCCACGGCGGACATCCCCGCCCCGCCGACGCCGACCAGGTGCACGCGCCCGAGATCGGCCACCGCGTCACCGCGGGTCGCGGCGGGGTGGGCGCTCGGCTCACCGTCCCCCCGGCCTCCCGCCGCCGCGGCGTCGTCGCCGTCCGGCACGGCCGTGCCGCCGACCGCCGCGCCGTCCGCGAGCGGTCCGTCGTCCGCCCCGGAGCCGTCGCCCGCCGGGCCCGCGTCCGCACGACCCGCTCCGTCGGCGCGCGCCTCGCGCTCCGCGGCGTCCGCGGCGGCACGCTCGGCCGCCGCCCGCTCCGCCTCCGCCCGCTGGGCGGCGACCCGCTCGCCCTCGGCGAGGGCGTCCAGCACGAGGTCGGCGACGCGCGCGGCGGCGTCCGGCACGCCCACCCGGGCGGCGGCCTCGCCCATGGCGCGGCGCTCGTCCGCGGCACCCGGCTCCAGCAGCGGCAGCAGGTGCGTGGAGATCCAGTCGCCGGTGAGGGCGTCGTCGGCGACCAGCAGCCCGCCGCCCTCGGCGACCACGGGCTGCGCGTTGAGCCGCTGCTCCCCGTTGCCGACGGGCAGCGGCACGTACACCGCCGGGATCCCGAGCGCGGCCAGCTCGCTGACCGTCCCCGCGCCGGCCCGGCACAGCACGAGGTCCGCGACGGCGAGCGCCTGCTCCATCTCCCCCAGGTACTCGCGCACGTGGTAGCGCTCGGCGCCGGGGACGCCGCGCACCGCGGAGCGCACCTCCTCGGCCTTGCCGGCGCCGGTCAGGTGCAGCACCTCGGCCCCGGTCGCGAGCACGGCGCGCGCCTGCGCGGCGAGCGCGCGGTTGACGGACACCGCCCCGAGCGAGCCGCCGGTGACCAGGAGCGTGACGCGGGACGGGTCGAAGCCCAGCTCGGCGGCCGCGCGGCGCCGGGTCCCCTCAGGGTCGCGGGCGCGGTCGGCCAGCAGGCCGGCGATCTCCGGGCGCAGCGGCAGCCCGGTGACCTGGGCGCGCGGCAGCCGCGTGCCGGGGAAGGTCACCGCGACGGCGTGCGCGCCGCGCGCGCCGAGCCGGTTCGCGAGCCCGGCCCGGGCGTTCTGCTCGTGGACGACCACGGGCACGCCGCGGGAGCGGGCCGCCAGGTAGGCGGGCGTCGAGACGTAGCCCCCGAACCCGACGACCGCGGACGCGCCGGTGGCGTCGATCGCCTCGCCCGCCGCGTCGACCGCCACCCGCAGCATCCGGGGCAGGCGCAGCCAGTCCGGGGTGGGCCGGCGGGGCAGCGGCACCTTCGGGACCACGCGCATCTCCAGCCCGCGCTCGGGCACCAGCCGCGACTCGAGGCCCTCCGCGGTGCCGAGCGCGACGAGGCGCAGCTCCGGGTCGCGGGCGCGGAGCTCCTCCGCCACGGCGAGCAGCGGGTTGACGTGCCCGGCCGTGCCGCCGCCCGCGAGCAGGACCGCGCGGGGACGCGTCTCCTCGTCGTGCGTGGCGTCGGCGTCGGGTGCGGTCACGGGGTCCTCCGGTTCAGGCGCGGGGGCGCCGGTGGTGCGAGCGGGACGAGGGGCGGGGGTGCCGGGCGCGGGCCGGCGGCCGGTCCGGCGCTCCGGGACGGCACCGGGCGGGGTGCTGCGGGGCACCGGCGACGTCAGGCACGGGTCCGCCCGATCACGGCGAGCGACCGGCGCACGACGCTCGGCCGGGCGGCGAGGGCCTCCGCGGCGCCCGGCTCGGTGCGGGCGAACGACACGACCATGCCGAGGGCGACCAGCGTCGTGATGAGGGCGGACCCGCCCGCCGACACCAGCGGGAGCGGCACGCCGATCACCGGCAGCAGCCCGACGACGACCCCCATGTTGACGAGGGCCTGGCCCACGATCCACGCGGCCACGCCCCCGGTGACGATCTGGGCGAACGGGTCCCGGTGCCGGGCGATGACGCGGAACATCGCGAACGCCAGCACGGCGACGAGCACGAGCACGAGCAGCGTCCCGATGAGGCCGAGCTCCTCGCCGATGATCGCGAAGATGAAGTCGTTGTGCGCCTCGGGCAGGTACGACCACTTCTCGCGGCTCTGCCCGAGGCCGAGCCCGGCCCAGCCGCCCGTGGCGAGCGCCTGCAGGCCGTGGACCGTCTGGTAGCAGCCGCCCAGCTCGTCGCAGTCGCCGGTGAACCAGTCCAGGATCCGGCTGGTCCGGTTGGTGCTGCCGATCGCGAGCACGGCGACGCCCGCGGCGGCCGCGACGCCCGCGGCGGCGAAGATGCGCATGGGCACCCCCGCGACGAACAGCGCGCCCGCGACGAGCAGCAGCATGATGATCGCCGTGCCCAGGTCGTGGCCGAGCAGGACCATGCCGACGGCACCGGCGGCCACCGGCAGCGCCGGGATCGCGGCGTGCTTCCAGTCGTCGAACAGCGGCTGCTTGCGGGCGAGCACCGCGCCGAGCCACACGACGAGCGCGAGCTTGAGCGCCTCGGCGGGCTGCGCGGTGAACCCGCCGACGCAGACCCAGCCCTGGTTGCCGCCCTTGCCGCAGCCGAGCGGCGTGTAGACGAGGAGCTGCGCGACCAGGCCGGCGCCGAGCAGCGGCCAGGCGAGCGCCTGGTACACCCGCGACGGCATCCGCGAGGCGACCCACGCCAGCGGCAGGCCGATCAGCGCGTACTGGGCCTGGTTGCGGAACACCGCGTACGGCGAGTCGTCGCTGGCGAGCGAGTCCACCGAGGAGGAGGACAGGACCATGACGAGGCCGAGCACGAGCAGCAGCCCGGCGGCGCCGACGAGCAGGTAGTAGCTCGTGACGGCGCTGTTCCACTGCCCGAGCCGCGAGGGGCGCTGCTCCGTGGCGGGCGACGGGGCGTCGGTCGTCTGGGCCATCGGCGCCGGGTCACCCCCTCGGGAGCAGTGCGCGGACCTCGGCGGCGAACGCCTCTCCCCGTTCGGCGTACGAGGAGAACTGGTCCATCGAGGCGCACGCCGGCGCCAGCAGGACGGTGGTGCCGGCGCCCCGGGCGTCCGCCAGGCGGCGGGCCTCGGTCACGGCGCGGGTCATCACCGTCCCAGTGTCACCGGGATCCACGCGGACCACGGGGACCTGCGGCGCGTGTCGGGCGAGCGCGTCGGCGAGCGGCGCGGCGTCCACCCCGATGAGGACGACCGCGTGCAGCCGGTCGGTCCGCGACGCCACGAGGTCGTCGAACGTCGCGCCCTTCGCGAGCCCGCCCGCGAGCCACACCACGCTGCCCGGGGCGAAGGCCGCCAGGGACGCGGCCGCCGCGTGGGCGTTCGTGGCCTTGGAGTCGTCCACCCAGCGCACGCCGTCGACCTCGGCCACCGTCGCGATCCGGTGCGCGCCGGGCCGGTAGGACCGCAGCCCCGCCCCGACCGCCTCGGGCGGCACGCCGTGCGCGAGCGCCAGGGCGGCCGCGGCGAGCGCGTCCTGCACGACGTGCGGCGCGAGCCCGTCCGGCCCGGCGAGGTGCGCCAGGTCGTCGAGCGTCGCGAGCTCCTGGGCGTGGGTGTGCCGCAGCGCGGCGAAGCCCCGGTCGACGAGGACGTGGTCGACGAGGCCGACCTGGCCGACCGACGGCGCGCCGAGCGTGAAGCCCACCGCGACCGCGCCGTCGGCGACGTCGGCCTCCCGCACGAGGTGCTCCGTGGTGGGGTCGGCCGCGTTGTAGACGCACGCGACCTCCACGCCCGAGTAGATGCGCCCCTTGTCGGCCGCGTACGCGTCGAGCGAGCCGTGCCAGTCCAGGTGGTCGGCCGCGACGTTGAGCACCGCGGCCGCCTGGGCCGCCACCGACGTCGTGTGATGCAGCTGGAAGCTCGACAGCTCGACGGCGAGCACGTCGAGCGCGGGGTCCGTCGCGGCCAGGACGACCGGCGTGCCCACGTTGCCCACCGCGGCCGAGCGCCGGCCGGCCGCGCGCAGGATCGCGTCGAGCATCTCGACGGTCGTCGTCTTGCCGTTGGTGCCGGTGACCGCGAGCCACGGCGCGGGGCCGTCCCCGGTGTCCCGGCCGACGCGCAGCCGCCAGGCGAGCTCGACCTCGCTCCACACCGGCACGCCGGCCGCGCGGGCGGCGGCGAGCAGCGGGTGGGCGGGCGGCCAGCCCGGGGAGACGACCACGACGTCGGCGGCGTCCAGCAGGCCCGCGGCCAGGAACGCGTCGACGCGGTGGTCGGCGTCCTCGGCGCGGTCGTCGACCGTCGTGACGTGCGCGCCCAGGCCGGTCAGCACGTCGCGCGCCGCGCGGCCGGAGACGCCGAGGCCGGCGACGACGACCCGGGCGCGCCCGAGGTCCTGCGCGGTCGCGGGTCCGGCGGCGCTGTCGTCCACGGTCAGCCCGTCACCCACTCCGCGTAGAAGATGCCGACGCCCAGGGAGACGAACAGCCCGGCGATCAGCCAGAACCGGATCACGATCGTGACCTCGCCCCACCCCGACAGCTCGAAGTGGTGGTGCAGCGGCGCCATCTTGAACACCCGCTTGCCCGTCAGCTTGAAGAAGCCGATCTGGATCACGTCGGACATCACGATGATGACGAACAGGCCGCCGATGATCGCCGCGAGCACCTCGGTGCGGGTGACGATCGACAGGCCCGCCAGCGCGCCGCCGAGGGCCAGCGACCCGGTGTCGCCCATGAAGATCTTGGCCGGGCTGGCGTTCCACCACAGGAACCCGAAGCACGCGCCGGTGATCGCCGCGGCGACCACGGCCATGTCGAGCGGGTCGCGGGTGCCGTAGCAGCGGGTGGGGTCGCCGTCGGGGAGTCCGCAGCGCTGGTTGAACTGCCAGACGCACACGATGACGTACGCGCCGAACACGATCAGCGACGACCCGGTGGCGAGCCCGTCGAGCCCGTCGGTGAGGTTCACCGCGTTCGACCAGGCGGTGATGAGGAAGTTCGCCCAGATCACGAACAGGATCGCCCCGACGGTGGCGCCGGCGAACCCGAGGTCCAGCCCGGTGTCCCGGATGAACGAGATGTGCGTCGAGGCGGGCGTGCGCAGGGTCGCGTCGGGGAACTGCAGCGCGAGCACGGCGAACGTGATGCCGACGAAGCCCTGGCCGACGATCTTCCAGCGCGCGGACAGGCCGAGGCTGCGCTGCCGGGAGATCTTGATGAAGTCGTCGAGGAACCCGACCACGCCGAGCCCGGTCATGAGGAACAGCACCAGCACCGCGGACGCGCTCGGCAGCGTCCCGGAGGCCAGCACGGCGGCGCCCCAGCCGAGCAGGGTGGCGGCGATGATGACGACGCCGCCCATCGTCGGGGTGCCGCGCTTGGTGTAGTGCGCGGTCGGGCCGTCCTGCCGGATGAACTGCCCGTACTGGCGCCCGACGAGGAACGTGATGAACAGCGGGGTGGCGAGCAGCGCGACGACCATCGCGACGCCGCCGGCGACGAGGACGGAGATCACGGCTGCACCTCCGCGGGCACGCCCGTCAGCAGGTCGCCGAGGCGCCACAGGCCGGCGCCGTTCGAGGCCTTGAGCAGCACGACGTCGCCGGGCCGCAGCTCCGACCCGAGCAGCTCCGCGGCGGCGTCGACGTCGTCCACCACGACGACCTCGTCGCCCCACGACCCCTCGCGCACGGCTCCGGCGGCGATGCCCCGCGCGCCCTCCCCGACCACGACGGTCAGGCCGACGTTGAGCCGCACCACCTGCAGGCCGATCGCCTCGTGCTGGGCGCGCGCGTCGGGGCCGAGCTCCATCATCTCGCCGAGCACGGCCACCGAGCGGCGCTCGCGCCCCGCCAGCACGGCGAGCGCCCGCAGCGCGGCGCGCATCGAGTCGGGGTTGGCGTTGTACGAGTCGTCGACGACCGTCACCCCGTCGGGGCGCTCGACGACGTGCATGCGGTGCGGGCTGATCGCGTCGGCGGCGGACAGCCCGGCGGCGACGTCCGCGAGGGACAGGCCGACGACGAGCCCGGCGGCCGCGGCGGCCAGCGCGTTGTGCACGTGGTGCTCCCCCACCAGCCGCAGCGTGACGTCGGCCCGCTCCCGGGACGTCTCCCCCTCGACCGGCGGCACGCGCCCGGCGTCGAGCGTGAACGCCGCCCGGCCGGCGCGGTCCACGCGCAGGTCGACGGCGCGCACGTCCGCCCCGGTGGTGGTGCCGAACGTCGCGACGGGCCCCGGGGCCAGCTCCGCCATGGCCAGCACCCGGTGGTCGTCCGCGTTGAGCACGGCGACGCCGCCCGGCGCGAGACCGGTGACGAGCTCGGACTTCGCGCGCGCCACGGCCTCGATCCCGCCGAAGCCCTCCAGGTGGGCGTGCCCGACGACGAGCACCACGGCGACGTCCGGCGGCGCGATGTCCGTGAGGTAGTCGAGGTGGCCGATCCCCGAGGCGCCCATCTCGAGCACGAGGAACCGGGTCTGCTCGTCCGCGCGCAGCACGGTGAGCGGCAGACCGATCTCGTTGTTGAACGACTTCTCGGGCGCCACCGTCGGGCCGGCCACGGTGCACAGCTGCGCCAGCAGGTCCTTGGTGGTGGTCTTGCCGACGGATCCCGTCACGCCGATGACGCGCAGCCCGCTGCCGCCCGGCTCGACCGCGGCCTCGCGCAGCTGCTCGAGCACGACGCGCGCCAGCTCGCCGAGCGCGCGCTCGACGTCGTCCACCACCACCACGGGCAGCGGCACCGGGGCGCCGTCGCCGGAGCCGTCGTCGGTGAGCTCCCGCGTCGCCAGGACGAGCGTCGCGCCGGCGCGCACGGCGGCGGCCGCGTAGTCGTGCCCGTCGACGTGCTCCCCCGGCAGCGCGACGAACAGCGCGCCGGGCCCGGCCAGCCGGGAGTCCACGACGACCGGTCCGGTGACCACCGTGGACGGGTCGAGGTCCGCCGGGCGCAGCCGCCCGCCGGTCGCGGCCGCCACCTGCGCCGCCGTCATCGCGATCACGCGTGCTGCTCCTGCTGCTGCCGGGCCGTCCGCTCCGCGTCGGCCGCGCGCAGGACGTCGCGGTCGTTGTAGCGGTGGAAGACGCCGGCGATCTCCTGGGTCGGCTCGTGACCCTTGCCGGTGATGATGATGGTGTCCAGCTCCGTCGCGAGGTCGAGGGCGTCGTGGATCGCCTGCGTGCGGCTCGTGGCCTCGTGCACGTCCGCCAGGTCGGGGCGCTCCTCGCGCACCCCGTCGAGGATCGCGGCCCGGATGGACGCGGGGTCCTCCGAGCGGGGGTTCTCGTCGGTGACGACGAGCACGTCGGCGAGGCGCGCGGCGATCCGGCCCATGATCGGACGCTTGCCGCGGTCCCGGTCGCCGTCGGAGCCGAACACGATGACGAGCCGGCCGGGCGTGATCGGGCGGACCGCCTCGAGCGCCAGGACGAGCGCGTCCGGGGTGTGGGCGTAGTCCACGAGGCACAGCGGGCGCTCGTCCGGCGCCGGGCGGCGCTCGACGACCCGCTCCATCCGGCCGGGGACGCCGCTGGCGTGCCCGACGGCGTCGATCGCGTCCGCGAGCGGGACGCCGGCGCGGTGGGCGAGGACGACCGCCAGCGCCGCGTTCGAGACGTTGACCAGCCCGGGCAGCGGGCTCGCCGCGCGGTGCTCGGCGCCGTCCGGCCCGCGCAGGACGAACGAGGACCCGACGCCGTCCAGGCCGATGTCGGCCTCGGTGACGGCCCAGTCCGCCGTGGCCGACTCCGGGGAGCCGACGTGCGTCGCGACGGTGTCGACCGGGATCTCCGCCTCGGCGGCCAGCCGGCGGCCCCACTCGTCGTCCACGACGACCACGGCGCGCCGGGCGCGGCCGGGCCGGAACAGCTGGGCCTTCGCCTGGAAGTAGCCCTCCATGTCGCCGTGGAAGTCGAGGTGGTCGCGCTGGAGGTTCGTGAAGCCGGCGACGTCGAGCTCCAGCCCGTTCACCCGGCCGAGCGCGAGCGCGTGCGAGGACACCTCCATCGCCGCGGCGGTCGCGCCCCGCTCCAGCCCCAGGGCGAGGATCGACTGGAGCACCGGCGCCTCGACCGTGGTGCGGGGGCTCTCGATCGCCTCGTCGCCGATGCGCAGCTCGACCGTCCCCATCACCACCGTGCGCCCGTGCTGCCGGCGCAGCGCGGCCTCGACGAAGTACGTCGTGGTCGTCTTGCCGTTGGTGCCGGTGACGCCGACGGTCGTGAGGTGGCGGCCGGGGTGGTCGTGCAGCTCCGCGGCGAGGATGCCGGCGACGGCCCGCGGGTCGTCGCTCAGCAGCACCGGCACGTCGCGCAGCGCGGGCTCGCCGGACAGCAGCGCGGCGCCCGCGGCGTCGGTGACCACGGCCACGGCGCCTGCGGCGACCGCCTGCGGGGCGTGGGCCGCGCCGTGGGTGTGCGCGCCCGGCACGCCGACGAACACGTCGCCCGGCAGCACGTCGCCGCTCGCGACCGTGACGCCCGAGGTCAGCAGGTCGCCGGGCACCTCGGGGCCGGCGCTGACGAGGCCCGCGGCGGCGGCGAGGTCGGCGACCCGGCGGCGGTGGGGGTGCTCCGGCCGGAGCCGGCCCTGCGGGGACGTCATGGGCACGAGGCTACCGCGAGGGGCGGTCGGACCCGCGACCGGGAGGCCGCCCGTGACGGTGGTCACGCCCGCCTCACCAGGTCGTCGGGAACAGCTCGGGCTGGGTCCCACTGGGGGCCACGCCGAGCTCCGTGAGGGCGTAGCCGGCCACCTCGGAGAACACCGGGGCCGCGACGGTGCCGCCCCACTCCGACGTGCGCGGGTTGTGCAGGACGACGCTGACCGCGATGGCCGGGTCGTCGGCCGGGGCCACGCCGATGAACGACGCCGAGATGCCCTGCGAGCCGTCGGCGCGCCAGGACTGGGCCGTGCCGGTCTTGCCCGCGACGCGGTAGCCCGGGATGGCGGCCGCCGAGCCGGTGCCCTCGTCGACGGCGCTCTCCATCATGCTGAGCACGGTGGCGGCCGTCTCCGGCGAGACCACCTGGGTCGCCTCCGGTGCCTCGGCCGGCGTGTACGTGCCGTCCGGCTCGGTCCAGCCCGCGACGAGGTGCGGCGCGATGCGGGTGCCGCCGTTGGCGATCGTGGCGAACACCTCGGTGGCCTGCAGCGCCGTGACGGAGAGCGACTGCCCGAACAGCACGGCGTACTTGGACCGGCCGTCCCAGTCGTCGGACGGGTGCAGGATGCCGGGCGACTCCCCCGGCAGCTCGATGCCGGTCCGCGCGCCGAAGCCGAACTTCGACAGGTAGTCGTACCGGACCTGCTGCGGGATGTTCTGCCCGATCATGACGGTGCCGGTGTTCGACGACTCCGCGAGGATGCCGGTGGTCGTCAGGCGCAGCCCCGCGTGCTCGTGCGAGTCCTTGAACGTCTGGTTGTTCGGCGTCGTGTACTGGTAGGGCACCTCGAACTGGCTGTAAGGGTCGACGAGACCGGTCTCGATCGCCGCCGCCATCGTGATGACCTTCGCCGTCGAGCCGGGCTCGAACACGTCGGACACGGCGCTCGACCCGCTCCACAGATCCTGCGTCTTGCCCGGGTCGTTCGGGTCGACCGTGCGGGAGTCGGCGATCGCGAGCACCTCGCCGGTCTTGGTGTTGAGCGCGACGATGGACCCGGAGTCCGCACCGGTGGCGGCGACCTGCTGCTCGATGGCCTGCTGCGCCTTCCACTGGATGTCCGCGTTGATCGTCAGCTGCACGCTGCGGCCGTCCACCGCGGGGGTCGACTCCTGGTAGCCGCCGGGGATCTGCTGGCCGCCGCGCCCCCGCTCGTACGTCGTGCTGCCCGGGGTGCCGGCGAGCTCGCCGTCGAGCACCGCCTCGACGCCCGTGGCGCCGGTCCCCTCGGCGTTGACCCAGCCCAGCAGGTTGCCCGCGAGGTTGCCGTTCGGGTAGACGCGGTCCGCCACCTGGCTGGCCGTGATGCCGTTGATGCGCAGCTCGGCGACCGCCTGCCAGACCTCCGGCAGCACGTTCTTGGCGACGTAGACGAAGCCCTTGTCGCCGTCCAGCTTCGCGCCGAGCTCCGCGACGTTCGCGTCGAGCACCGGCGCCAGGAGCTGCGCCGCCCCCGCCGCGCCCGTGTACGTGGTGCCGTCGACCTTCGCCGACCAGGTGCGGATCAGCCGCTGGTTGGCCTCGATGTCGTACCGGTCGACCGACGTCGCGAGCACCTCGCCCTCGGCGTCCGTGATCTGCCCGCGCGAGGCCACGAGCGTCGCCTTCGTCAGGCGGCTCTCCAGCGCCTCCGCGGCCATCGCCTGCCCCTGCACGCCCTGGAGCCACACGAGCCGGCCGGAGAACACCGTGAGCAGCAGCGCCACCACGACGACCAGCACGGTGCGGCGGCGGTTGAGCAGCGTGATGCTGGGCCCGCCGGCGACGGCGGCGCGACGCGGCCCCCGCTGCGTGGGGACGCGCGGCGCGGAGGTGCCGGGCACGCGGCGCGCGACGCCGGCCGGGCGGGCGGGCCGCGCCGGGGCGGACGTCCGGCGCGGCGGCGTGCTCACTGGCCGGCTCCGGTCGCCCCCTGGACGGTGCCGTCCGCGAGCCGCAGCCAGGCGGTGGACCCCGCCGGCTGCATGCCGAGCGCGGTCGCCTGCTCCGCCAGGTGCGCCGGCGCCTTGTTCGCGTCGAGCTCGGCCGACAGCGACTGCTCGGTGCGCGCCAGCTCGGCGAGCCGCAGGTCCATCGTGCGGGTCGCGTACGCGCCGGCGGCGAGCTGGGTGTTCAGCAGCAGCGCCGCCAGCAGCGCCGCCGCGAGGATCGCCATGCACGTGACGACGAACGGCACGTGCGTGCGCGCCTGCGCCGGCGGCCGGACGACGCGCAGCCGGGGGCGCGCGGGGGCGGCGGCGGGGGTGGTGGACGGACGGGGGTGGACGCGCGGGGCGCGCGCCGCGGCCTGCTCGGCGCTCATGCGGTTCTCCTCGGTCCGGTGGTGCGGGTCGTGTCGGTGCGGCGGCCGGTCTCGGTGCGGCGCGCGCCGCGTCCGCGGGCGCCGTGGGGCGGGGCGCCGGCGCCGGGACGCAGGTGCTCCGGCGTCGGCCGCAGCCGCTCGGCGGCCCGCAGCCGGACCGACTGGGAGCGCGGGTTGCGGGCGATCTCCGCGGCGTCGGCCTCCTCGGCGCCGCGCGTCAGCAGCCGCAGGTAGGGGGCGTGGGTCTCCGGCACCACGGGCAGCCCGGGCGGCGCGCTGATCTCGGCTCCCGCCGCGAACGCGCGCTTCACCAGCCGGTCCTCCAGCGACTGGTACGCCTCGACGACGATCCGCCCCCCGACGACGAGCGCCTCGACCGCCGCCGGGACCGCGCGCCCGAGCACGGCGAGCTCGTCGTTCACCTCGATGCGCAGGGCCTGGAACGTCCGCTTGGCGGGGTTGCCCCCGGTCTGGCGCGCCGCGGCGGGGATGCCCGCGCGCACCAGGTCCACGAGCTGGCCGGACCGCTCCACCGGCGCGGTCGCGCGCGCCTGCACGATGCGGCGGGCGATGCGACCGGCGAACCGCTCCTCGCCGTACTCGCGCAGCACCCGGGTCAGCTCGGCCTCGTCGTAGGTGTTGAGGACGTCGGCCGCGGTGCGGCCGTGGGTCGGGTCCATCCGCATGTCCAGCGGGGCGTCCTGGGCGTAGGAGAACCCGCGCTCCGCCTCGTCGAGCTGCAGCGACGACACGCCGAGGTCCATGAGCACGCCCTGGACGCCGGGGAGGCCGAGCCGCTCGAGCACCTCGGGGATCTCGTCGTACACGGCGTGCACCGGGGTGAACCGGTCGCCGAACGGCGCGAGCCGCGCCGAGGCGAGCCGCAGCGCCTCCGGGTCGCGGTCCACGCCGACGACCCGCACGTGCGGCAGCGCCGCGAGCACGCCCTCGCTGTGCCCGCCCATGCCGAGCGTCGCGTCCACCAGGACCGACCCGGGCGCGGCGAGCGCCGGGGCGAGCAGGTCGAGGCAGCGCTGCAGGAGCACGGGCGTGTGCCGCGACGCGGCGTCGTGCTCGGACATGCGTGCCTCCTCTCGGGCGGGCTGGCGCGGCGTGGTGCGGCTGGTGCGGGTGGTGCTGGTGCGGGGCACGGAAGTGGTCGGGCGGCCCCTCCGCCGTCCGACCAGATCCCCCACCGGCCCTCTGACGCCGGGGAAGTGCGTCAGAGCTGCCGGGGGGAGGTCTCACCGGGCGGTGGTCGTGCGTCAGAAGGCTCCGGGGAACACCTCCTCGGCGGTCTCCGCGTAGCCGGCCTCCTGCGCGGCCAGGTAGGTCTCCCAGGCCTGGAGGTCCCAGACCTCGACGCGGGTGCCGGCGCCGATCACGGCGACGTCGCGGTCGAGGCCGGCGTAGGCGCGCAGCATCGGCGGGATCGACACGCGCCCCTGCTTGTCCGGGACCTCGTCGGAGGCTCCGGACAGGAACACGCGCAGGTAGTCGCGGGCCTGCTTGCTGGTGACGGGGGCCTGGCGCAGCTTGTCGTGCATCCGGGCGAACTCGTCGAGCGGCAGCAGGAACAGGCAGCGGTCCTGGCCGCGCGTCATGACCAGGCCCTGCGCGAGCTGCGGGCGGAACTTGGCCGGGAGGATCAGCCGCCCCTTGTCGTCGAGCTTGGGGGTGTGGGTCCCGAGGAACGGCACGGAGGCACCGAGGCCGGCCAGCGCCTGCTCGAACCCCACGTCGCCCACCTCCCCCGGACCGCGCTCGGGGCACCCGCTGGCACCCCGTGGCTCCACGGTACTCCACTTCACTCCACCTGTACCTGTGAGATCGGCGCCGGACGGGTGAACCTGAGCCGTCTGCGCAGGTCAGAGCCGGTGGAGCGCGGTGGAGGACATGACGCGTCCCGCGTGGCGACGGCGTGGGATCCGGCGGCCGCCCGGTCCGGTCCCCGCGGGCGCCGCAGCGCTTCGTCGCAGGTCAGCGCCTCGCGGCGTCTCGCTCGCCCCCGGCCCACGGCCGCCACCGCCCGGCCCCTCCCTCCCCGGGGAGGGAAGTGGAGCGCCCCGGCCGCGTCGCCGGGCCGCCCCGGGGGCACGCCCCACCCGGGGCCGGCGCGGGCCGTGCGGATCCCGCCGCGGCCGCCGACCTCCCGCCCACCAGCGCGGGCGCTTAGGCTTCCCCCAGTCGACCGAGGGGGTCCCATGCCGCTGGCCGTGCCCGGCGCGTCCGAGATGGACGAGCTCATCACCGTGACGGACCGGATGCGCGCCGGCATCGACCGCGTCGTCAGCGGCCGGCCGGAGCTGGTCCGCACCGCGGTCGCCGTGCTCCTCGCCGAGGGTCACCTGCTGCTCGAGGACGTGCCCGGAGTCGGCAAGACCACCCTCGCGAAGGCGCTCGCCCGCACGATCGACTGCACCGTCGGCCGGGTCCAGTTCACCCCCGACCTGCTGCCGAGCGACCTCACCGGCGTCACCATCTACCGCGCGCAGACGGGCGAGTTCGAGTTCCGGCCCGGTCCGGTGTTCTCCCACGTGGTGATCGGCGACGAGATCAACCGCGCCTCCCCGAAGACGCAGTCCGCCCTGCTGGAGTCCATGCAGGAGGCGCAGGTCACGGTGGACGGGCGGACCTACCCGCTGCCGCGGCCGTTCCTCGTCGTCGCGACGCAGAACCCGGTCGAGATGGAGGGCACGTACTCGCTGCCCGAGGCGCAGCGGGACCGGTTCATGGCGCGGCTCGCGGTCGGCTACCCGACCGCGGAGGCCGAGGTCGCGATGCTCGACCTGCAGGAGACCGCCGACCCGCTCGACGGGCTCTCGGCCGTGACGGACGCGGCGCAGGTGACGCGCCTGATCACGACCACCCGCCACCTGTACGCCTCGGCGGCGGTGAAGCAGTACGTCGTCGACCTCGTCGGCGGGACCCGTGCCGACCCGGCGCTGCGCCTCGGTGCCTCGCCGCGCGCCGCGATCCAGCTGCTGCGCGCCGCCAAGGGCCTCGCGGCGGTCGCCGGGCGCGACCACGTCCTGCCCGACGACGTGCAGGACCTGGCGGTCGCCGTCCTCGCGCACCGGGTCATCCTCAGCGCCGAGTCGCGGCTGTCCGGCCGCACCGGCCAGGACGTGATCGGCGACCTGGTGGCGCGCACCGCGGTGCCCGCCCCGGCGCGCGCGGCCGTCCGCGACCGGACCGCCGCGGGCTGATGCGCCTGCGCCCGACCCGCCGGGGGGTGGGCCTCGTGGTCGCGGGCCTCGTCGTGGCCGCGGCGGGCACCGGGCTCGGCTCGACCGACCTGCTCACGCTCGGCACGCTCCCCGTGCTGCTGGTCCTGCTCGGCCTGGCGGCCGTCGGCGTCGTCGACCCGGGCCGCGGCAACGCGCTGCGGACGCGGCGGACGGTGCGGCCCGACCCCGTGCACGCCGGGCGGACCGCCGACGTGCAGGTGGAGGTCGCCCTGGCCCGTGGCGCCTCGCGCGCACGGCTGACCGACCTGCGGCTGCGCGAGCAGGCCGCCGTCGAGCTGTCCGGCGGCCGGCCGCTGCGCGCCGCCGTCTCCCGGGAGCCGCGCGCCGTGCGCCTGCGCTACCCCGTCCAGGCCACCCGCCGCGGGCGGTGGGCGCTGGGACCGCTCGTGGTCACCCGCACCGACCCGTTCGGCGTCGCGCAGGTGCGGGCCACGCTCGGCGCGCGCGAGACGGTCACCGTGTGGCCCGCCGTGGTCGAGCTGCCCGTCCCGCGCGAGCTGCTGGTCGCCGAGCCGGAGCGGTCCGTCGTCGGCGCGCGCTCCCCCGCGTCCGACGACGCCGCGCTGCGCGACTACCGCGTCGGCGACGACCTGCGCCGCGTGCACTGGCCGAGCAGCGCCCGGCGCGGCGAGCTCGTCGTGCGCTCCGACGAGCGCGCCGGGATGCGCCCCGTGACCGTGCTGCTCGACCAGCCCGGCCCCGGCGACGCGCTGGAGTGGAGCATCTCCCTGGCCGCGTCCGTCGCGCTCGCCGTCCGCGCAGCCGGTCACCCCACGCACCTGCTCACCGGGGCGCCGGCCGACGACCGCGGGCTCGTCGACGTCGGCATGCCGGCCGCGCAGCAGCTCCTCGACGCCACCGTCGACCTCGCCGGGCACCCGGACCCCGCGGCGGCGGAGCGCGCGCTGCTCGCCGAGCTCGGCGCCGTGGACGAGGCCGACGGCGGGTCCGGGCTGGTCGTGGCGGTGCTGGGCGCGCAGGGCGGCGCCGGGCGCGCGGCGCTCGCCGAGGTCAGCCGCACCCGGCCCTCCTGGGCGGTGGTCCGGGGGGACGACGCCGACGAGCCCGCCGCCGCCACCGCCCGCGCCCTGCGCCGGGCGGGCTGGCGAGTCGTCCTGGCCGCGCCCGGCTCCGACCTCGCGGCCGCCTGGTGGCGGCTGACCGGGGCGACGACGTGAGGGCCGCACCGCGGTCCGGGCACCCCCGGAGGCAGCCGTGAGCGGCAGCGCGCTCCGGCGGGGCTGGCGCTCACCCGTCGCGACGGCCGTGGTGGCGGCGGCGACGGGCACCGCGCTCGGCGCGCTGTCGGGCCTGCTCGCCGGGAGCACCTGGGCGCTGCACGCCGTGCTCGCCGTCGCCGGCGCCGCGCTCGTGGTGCTCGGCGTGCGCACGGTCAGCCGGTCGTCGTGGCTGCCGTCCACGGTCGCGCTGATCGTCTCGGCGTACGCGCTGCTCGCCTGGTACGCGACGCCGCCCGGTGGCAACGCCCTGCTCGTCGGACCCGGCACCCTCGAACGGGCGGGGCAGCTCGGCACGCAGGCCGCCCAGCTCATCGAGGTGTCCGTGGTGCCGATGCCGGTGCCCCCACCCGTCGAGCTGCTGATCGTCGGCGCCGCCGTCCTGGTGTTCCTCGCCGCGGACCTGCTCGCCGTCGGGTGCGGCATGCCCGCGCTCACCGGGCTGGCCCTCGTCGCGGTGTGGACGCCCGCCGTCGTCCTGGGCTTCCCCGGCAGCACCGCGGCGCTCGCCGCGACCGGGTTCCTCTACCTGGTCCTGCTCGCGCTCGCACAGCCACCGGTCAGCCGCGACCGCGGAGGACGGCGCGCCGCCACGGTCCTCGCCGGCGCCGCGGGCCTGGTCGTCGTCACGCTCGCGGCCGGACCCGTCGTGGCGGCCGTGCCCGCCTGGTCGTGGCTCGACCTGCCCGACGTCGGCACCGGCGCGGTCGGGCCGGTGCGTCTCGCCGACGACCTGGACCTGCGCGACAGCCTGCGCGAGCAGTCCTCGCAGGTGGTGCTGCGCTACACCGTCGAGGCGGTCGACCCCGAGGCCGACGGCCGCCCCGCCGCCACCGCCGGGCTCGTCGGACCGCTGCGCTCGTTCACCCTGCGCGACTTCGACGGCCGGTCCTGGCAGCGTGACCCCGGCGCGGAGCTCACGGACTGGGACCGGGCGGGGCTGCTGTCCTCCACGCCGGGCCTCGTGGGCGCCGCGCCCGACCCGGCGCGCGGCACCCTCGTCTCCGTCGACGTCCAGGTGGGGGCTCTGCGGGAGCAGCGCCTGCCGGTGAGCACGTTCCCCCGCACCGTCGCGATCGACGGCCGCTGGTCCTACGACGCCGCGCGGGACGAGGTCGTCGGCCAGGACCGGACGCAGGCGGGCACCCGGTACGACATGGTCGTCGAGGTGCCGGCGCTCGACGCGGACCTGCTGCGTGCCGCCACGGGCGACCTCCCGGACGGCGCCGACGCCTACCTCGCCGTCCCCGGCACGGAGCACGAGCAGGACCTGCGGGACCTCGCCGCGGAGATCACCGCCGGCGCGGGAACCGCCTACGACCGGGCCCTCGCGCTGCAGTCGTACTTCCGCGACGGCACGCAGTTCCGGTACGACACGTCCGTCGAGGCCGGCACCAGCGACGACGCCGTGTGGGACTTCCTGCAGAGCCGGCGGGGGTACTGCGTCCAGTTCGCCACCGCGATGACCGTGCTCGCCCGCACGCTCGACATCCCGGCCCGCCTCGGCGTCGGGTTCCTGCCGGGCGACCTCGGGTCGGACCGCTCGTACCGGGTCACGGGCGCCGACGCCCACGCGTGGCCGGAGCTGTACTTCCCCGGAACCGGCTGGGTGCGGTTCGAGCCCACCCCCGCCGTCCAGACCGGCCCTCCCCCCGCGTGGAGCAACCCCTTCAGCGCCACCACGCCGGACGCCGCCCCGACCACCGGCACCGCGCGACCGAGCACCGCCCCGACCCCGACCACGACGTCCACCGCGTCGAGCAGCGGCGGCGGCCTCCCGGGGGTGACGACCGCCGACGGCACCCCCGCCCCGCTCATCACGCTCGGTGTGCTCGTGCTCGTCGCCGCCGGGGTGCTGGGCGGCATCGCGCTGCGCCGGCGGCAGCAGCAGGGCTCCCGCCTCACCCCCGAGGCGGCGTGGCGACGGCTGCGGGACCGCCTGCGGCGCGCGGGCGTCGGGTGGTCCGACGCGCACACGCCCCGGCAGGCCGCCGCGGCGGTCCGCGACCAGGTGGTGGAGCGCCGCGGTCGCCCGCTGTCCCCCGAGGCGGAGCAGGCGCTCGCCGCGCTCGCCACCGCGGTCGAGCGGGAGCGCTACGCCCCGGAGCCCGGCCTGCCGGCGCCCGCCGAGCTGCAGGCGTGGCTCGCGGAGGTGCTGACGGACGTCAGCACGGGGAGCCGGCCGGAGGCGCCGGGCGACCCGCTGCCCGCGCGGGGCTGAGCGGCCGGCGACGGCGACGGCGGCAGGCGGCGACGTCAGCAGCCGGCGACGGCGGCAGGCGGCGACGTCAGCAGCCGGCGACGGGGAGCAGCCCGCAACGCCAACAGGACGCAACGGGAGCAGCCCGCGACGTCAGCAGGAGGCGACGTCAGCAGGAGGCGACGTCAGCAGCCGACGCGACCGCTGGTCATGCGCGCGCGACGGCACCACCGGGCCGCACCACGTCGCAGCGACGGGTGCGAGGGCGTCAGCGGCCCTGGTCCCGCCGACGGTCCCAGCGGTCCTCCATGCGGTTCATGAAGCCCTTCTTGCGCGGCGCGGGCCGCGGCGCCGTGCTGCCGTCGGGCCGGACGACGCCGGTCGGGCCGGCGGCGCTGCTGCGGCGCGGTCGGGTGAACGCGATCGCCACGGACGCGAACATCACGACGAAGCCGAGCACCCCGAGCCAGACCTCGGACGCGGCGGCACCACCCACCAGCAGCAGCAGCCCGGCGACGGCACCGATGCCGCCCAGGACGTACCGCAGGACCGGCTTCCGCCCACGCGAGGTGAGCGTGTTCGCGAGCCGGGGATCGTCAGACGTGAGCTGACGCTCCATCTGCTCCAGTACACGTTGCTCGTACTCGGAGAGAGGCATTCCAACCCCCCGTGCTCCGCCGTCGGGACTTCTTCACGTCAGGATAGATGCCGTTCGCGGAAGTCGGTAGTCGGAGAGGCCCGCCTCACCCGTGACGCGGACGACATCTCGGGGGCGAGCCCGTCCGGCGTCACGTCCGCGGCCTTCTCGGTGCGCGCCGAACGCCCGACCGCCGGCGTGCCCGCGCCGATCGCCGACCGTCCGAAGCGCTCCCGGACGAGGTCCATCGCGCGCTCCGCCTCGCGCCGGGCGTCGGAGTTCTCCGCCACCGCCTCCTCGAGCGTCGGCTGCCGCACGACGTCCTCGGCCGGGACCAGCCCCTCCGCCCGCACGCCGATCAGCCGCACGGGGAGACCGCCCAGGTCGACCCCCGCGAGCAGGTCCCGCGCCGCCAGGTAGATCTCCCGCCCGACGTCGGTCGGCTGGGGCAGCGTGCGCGAGCGCGTCAGCGTCCGGAAGTCGGCGGTGCGCACCTTGATCGCGACGGTCCGCGCCGCGAGGTGCTGCGCCCGGAGCCGGCCCGCGCACCGGTCGGCGAGCTCCAGCGCCTTGCTCTCGACCACCCGCACGTCCGCGACGTCGGCGGCGAACGTCTCCTCCGCCCCGACGCTCTTCTCCTCCCGGCCCGGGCGGACCGGGCGGGGGTCCCGCCCCCACGCGAGGTCGTGCAGGTGCGCGCCGGCCACCCGCCCGACGGCGCGCTGCACCGTCGCGACGTCGCTGTCCGCGAGCTCGGCGACGGTGCGGATCCCCCAGCGCTCCAGCGACGCGGCCGTCCGGTCACCGACCCCCCACAGCGCACCGACGGGCAGCACCCGCAGGAACGCCACGGTCGCCGCCTTCGGCACGAGGAGCACGCCGTCGGGCTTGGCGTGACCGGACGCCAGCTTCGCCACGAACTTGGTGGCGGCGACCCCGACCGAGCAGGTGATGCCGTACTCGGCGCGGACGCGCTCCCGGATGAGCGCCGCGATGCGGGTGGGGTTGCCGAGCCGCCGCCGGGCGCCGCCGACGTCGAGGAACGCCTCGTCCACGCTCACCTGCTCGACGAGCGAGGTGACGTCCCGCAGGATCGCCATGACACCCTCGGAGACCGCCCGGTACGCCTGGTGGTCCGGCGGGACGACGACCGCCTGCGGGCACAGCCGCAGGGCGGCCGACATGGGCATGGCGGAGTGGACCCCGAACGCGCGCGCCTCGTACGTGGCGGCCAGCACCACCGACCGCTCGGAGCCCCCGACCACCACCGGACGGCCACGGAGGTGCGGACGCCGGGCGAGCTCCACCGACGCGAAGAACGCGTCCATGTCGACATGCAGGATCGAGCAGCCGTCCTCCTCGGTGCCCCAGTCCCGCCGCGCGTCCTGGGACCGCGGGCCCCGGCTCATCCGGCGCGCGCCTCACCGACGGCAGCGGCGTCCTCGAGCTGGGCGCGCACGATGTCGAGGAAGTCCTCCGCGTGGCACAGCACCTGCTCCGCGCGCTCGGCGCTCACCGCGTCGAACCGGCCGGCGTCCACCGCGGCGCGCAGGCCGGCGCCGGCCGCGAAGTAGCCCGTCCAGCGGCCGAGCTCCGGAGCGACGCCGTCGAGCAGCTCCCACACCGTGCGCGGTGCGCGGCGACCCGACAGCGGCTGGCGCTCGGCCAGCACGGCGGCGCCGGCACGGAGGGCGGCGAGGTGCGCGTGCGTGAACTGCTCCCACGGCTCGGTCGAGAACTGCGCGGCCACGAGCTCGGCGTCCGCGCGCTGGAGGAGCTCGGCCGTGCGGCCCGAGAGCCCCGGCGCCGCACCCCGCGGGGCACGAAGGGTCCTGACCGGCATCGCGCACCTCCTTCTCTCGACCCACCCAGTATCGAACACCTGTTCGAACGCGTCAACCCGTACCGTGTCCGGATGGCCTCCCGCGACCGCTCCGGCAGGTCCGGCGGCCCCGGACGACCCGCCCGGACGACCTCAGCCTCGCACCGACCACCGACACGGTCCGCGCGCCGGGGTGGCGCGGACGCCTGGCCGGTCGGGCCGGTGCCGATCGCGACCGGCACCGCCGAGCTCGTGCGCTCGCCCGACGACCCCGACGCGGTCACGCTGCTCGTCAACGGCGTGCCGAGCTCGCACCTGGACCTGGCCGACCCGTCCCGCCTCGAGTTCGAGTACATGCAGCAGATGGCGGCGGTGCTGGACCGCCTCCCGGCGGGCACCGGGCCGGTGCGGGCGGTGCACCTCGGCGCCGCGGGCTGCGCGCTGGCACGGTGGGTGGACGCCCGCTTCCCGGGCGCCCGGCAGGTGGCCGTCGACCTCGACCCGGTGCTCGTCGCCCTCGTGCGCGACTGGTTCGACCTGCCGCGCTCCCCCGCGCTGCGCCTCCGGGCGGGCGACGCCCGGGCCGAGCTGGCCACCCTGCCCGCGGCCGGTGCGGACGTGGTCGTGCGCGACGTGTTCGCCGGCGACCGGACCCCGGCGCACCTGACCACGCAGGAGGTGGTGCAGGAGGTGGTGCGGGTGCTGCGGCCGGGCGGCCTGTACCTGGTGAACTGCGCCGACCGCCCCCCGCTCACGCTCGTCCGCGCGGAGGCCGCGACCCTCGCGACGGGGTTCCGCCACGTCGCGGCGGTCGCCGAGCCGGCGGTCCTGCGGGGCCGCCGGTACGGGAACGTCGTGCTCGCCGCGACCGACGACCCGGACCTGCTCGCCGACCCCGGCCTCGCGCGGGAGCTGCGGTCGCTCCCCGTGCCCGCGCGCCTCCTGCACGGCGACGAGCTCCGGGCGTTCACCGGGCGGGCGGCCCCGCTGCGGGACGCGGCCCCGGAGGTCGAGCCGGAGCCGGGCGTGGACCTGTAGCCGGTCCCCCACGCACGACGAGGCCGCACCCCGCTCGGGGGTGCGGCCTCGTCGTCAGGTCGTCCGCGCGGGCGTCAGCCCGCCCGGCCGGACCGGACCTCGTGGGTCAGAGCGGGCGGACCTTCTCCGCCTGCGGGCCCTTCGGGCCCTGCGTGATCTCGAACTCCACGCGCTGACCCTCGTCGAGGCTCCGGTAGCCCTGGGAGTCGATGGCCGAGTAGTGGACGAAGACGTCGGCGCCGCCGCCGTCCTGGGCGATGAAGCCGTAGCCCTTCTCAGCGTTGAACCACTTGACAGCACCCTGTGCCATGTTCTTGTCCTTCTGTCCATCCGGTGACGGTGCGGGACCTCGTGCCCCGCGCCGTGCCGCAATGCCTATCCCGCGTCCTGCACCGGGTGGACCAGCCGGATGGCTGGAAGGTGCCGTGCGGGCGACCCCGGGGGGTCCTCCCGGCGGCGCCGGTCAAGCGTCAGTACGTCACTGCAACACGCCGATCCTCTCACGCAGGTCAGCGCCGCGCCATGGTTCTTCCCCGGCCCGAGGCCCCTCCTCGACAACGATCCGGTCACGGTCCGATCACGAGATGCTCACACCGACCGGGTGGTCGGCGTCCGGGACGGACCCCGCTAGACCGCCAGGCCGGGGTGCGCGCGACGGGCCGGGCCGCGGCCCAGCAGCATGCCCAGCATCCCCACGGCCCACGGCAGCGCGACCCACGCGAACGCCGCGCGGAACGCCTCGAGGTCCCGCACCTCGCCGCCGACGCGGTCGAGCACCACGCCGACCACCAGCATGGTCGCCAGCGCGCCGACGAAGCCCCCGGTGTTGACGAAGCCGGTGGCCGTGCCGAGGCGCGCGGGCGGCGTGCAGGACCGGGCGACGTCGAACGCCACGAGCGACGTCGGGCCGCCGACCGCGACCACCACCACGAACACGACGAGCACGCCCAGCGGGACGGGGCGCGACGGCACCGCCACCGCCAGCCACGCCACGCCGACCGCGACGAGGGTGCCGACCGCCAGCGGGGTGCGGGCGCGGGGGTGCCGACCGACCAGCAGCCCCACGAGCGGCCCCGCGACGACCGCGGCGACCACGTTGACGGTGAGCAGGGCGCTCGCCTCCCCCGGCGTCCTGCCCTGGCCCTCCACGAAGAAGGCGTAGCCCCACAGCAGCACGACGACGTGGTTGCTGAACTGCCCGGAGAAGTGCATCCAGAACGCCAGCCGGGCCCCCGGGTCGCGCAGCACCGCCCGCAGGGCGCCCGGCTGCCGGGGCGGCCTCGTCCGTGCCGCACGCCGGCGCTTCAGCAGGCCGACGCGCCGCCCGCCACGGTCCGCGGGCTCCGCCGCCGGCGCGGGGGCGTCGCGCACGACGGCCAGCACCGCCACGCAGGCGACGACACCCACCGCGGCGACCGACAGGAACGTCGTCCGCCACCCCTGCGCGTGCAGCAGCGCCACGAGCGGGACCGCGGACAGCACCTGCCCGACCTGGCCCAGGCTGCCCGTGAGCTGCGTCATCAGGGGGACCCGGTGCACGGCGAACCACGCGGGGACCAGGCGCACGACCGAGACGAAGGTCAGCGCGTCCCCCGCGCCGACGAGCACGCGGCCGGCCAGCACCAGGCCCGCCGACGGGGCGAGCGCGAGCACCGCCTGCCCGAGCGCCATGACGCCGGCGCCGGTCGCGACCAGCACACGCGGCCCGTAGCGGTCGAGCAGCACGCCCACGGGCACCTGGAGCAGCGCGTAGACCACCAGCTGTGCGACGGCCATCGTCGCGAGCAGCGCGGACGACACGCCGTACAGCTCGGTGACCTCGATCGTCGCGACACCGAACGACGACCGGTTCATCACCGCGACCACGTACGCGACGACCGCCACGCCCCAGACGACGAGGGCGCGGCGGTCGGAGGTCACGTCGGACCATTCTGCCGTGCTGCGGGGCCCGTCCCGGACGGGCGCGCGCCGGGCGCCTACAGGCCGGTGCCGTCCCCGCGCTGCTCCGCGAGGAACCGCTCGAACTCCTCGCCGAGCTCGTCGGCGGTGGGGAGCTCGGCGCTCTCGGCCAGCAGGCTCGGTCGGCCGATGTTCCGCGTGAACGCGTCGTACTGCTGCTCGAGCGCGTGGACGACCGCCGCGACCTCCTCGGACTCGGCCACCTGGCGCTCGACCTCGAGCCGCGTCTCCTCGGCCGACTCGACCAGGGCGCCGAGGTCGATCTCCAGCCCGGCCGCGCGCTGCACGTGCTCGAGCGCCGTGATCGACGCCTGCGGGTACGGCGACTGCGCGAGGTAGTGCGGCACGTGGACCGCGAAGCCCATGGCGTCGTGCCCGCTCTGCCCCAGCCGGATCTCCAGCAGGGAGCTCGCGTCGGCGGGCACCTGGACCGTGCCGAACCACGACGGGTGGCCCGCGACGAGCTCGGGGCGGTTCGCGTGCGCGGTGACCGACATCGGCCGGGTGTGCGGGATGCCCATCGGGATGCCGTGCAGGCCGACGGTCAGGGGCACGTCGAAGCGCTCGACGATCTGCCGCACGGCGGCCACGTAGCGCTCCCACTGCACGTCCGGCTCGACGCCGTGCAGCAGCAGGAACGGCACGCCGCCGCTGTCGCGCACCAGGTCGACCGCGAGCTCCGGCTCGTCGTACTCGCCCCAGTGGTCGCCCTCGAACGTCACGGTCGGGCGCCGGGAGCGGTAGTCGAGCAGCTGGTCGACGTCGAACGTGACCAGCCGCTCCGTGGGGAGCTGCTCGGTGAGGTGCTCCGCGGCCAGCCGGCCGGCGCCGCCGGCGTCGACGAAGCCGCGGACGGCGTGCACGAGCACCGGCCCGCTGCCGCCGGCGCTCCGCGCCTCGACCTCGGCGGCGACCGCCGGGTCGACGGCGTAGATCTCGCTCGGGTCCAGCATGGGTCCTCCTGGATGACGTCTGCCGGGCGTCGGGGTCGACAGCCCTCCGTGCACGTCAACAGCGTGCGGCGGCGCTTGCTTCCCGCGCACGCCTCCCACGCCCCGCGTCCGCCACGGGCGAACGCCGCCGTCCCGCGGGGCCGGTCCTCGCACGTCCCCCGGTCGCCGGTGACACGCGACCTCCCCGATGGCGGATAATGGACGGCCGCTCGCGCCGGGAACCCGTCGCGCGGGCGTGCACGGCGTGCGCGCGACGACCGTGCGGGGCGGGACCGAGGACGGCGCAGAGGGACGACGGACGGGAGCACCGGTGACCGGGATCGAGGCGCAGCTGGCCGCCGAGCAGGACGTCGTCGACCGGCTCTACGCGCGGCTCGACGAGCTGCGGGACCAGACGCGGCAGCGCCTCGCGGAGGTGCGGCGCGTCGGGCCATCGGGCTCGCCGCAGAACCGCTCCGAGCGGGACGCGTTCGCGACGCTGTACGAGGACCGGCTCGCGCGCCTGGAGGCCGTGGAGGACCGGCTCGCGTTCGGCCGGCTGGACCTCGCCGAGGGCGGCCGGCGCTACATCGGCCGCATCGGGCTCAACGACGACGAGCACGCGTCGATGCTGACCGACTGGCGCGCGCCGGCGGCGCAGTCGTTCTACCGGGCGACGTCCGCGCAGCCCGACGGCGTCGTGCAGCGCCGCCACCTGGTGACGCGCGGCCGCCGCGTGACCGGCCTCGAGGACGAGGTGCTCGACCTCGCGGTCCTCGCGGACGACGGCGCGGCCGAGCGCCTGGGGGCGCTGTCGGGCGAGGGCGCCCTGCTCGCCGCCCTCGCCGCGCGCCGCACCGGGCGGATGGGCGACATCGTCGCGACGATCCAGGCCGAGCAGGACGCGATCATCCGCGCGGAGCTCGCCGGCGCGCTGGTCGTGCAGGGCGGTCCCGGCACCGGCAAGACCGCGGTCGCGCTGCACCGCGCCGCCTACCTCCTCTACGCGCACCGCCGCACGCTCGAGCGCTCAGGCGTGCTGCTGCTGGGGCCGAGCCGCACGTTCCTGCGCTACATCGACCAGGTGCTGCCCTCGCTCGGCGAGACCGGCGTGGTGTCCACGACGGTCGCCGAGCTGTTCCCGGGCGTCGTGGCAGCCGGCGAGGAGGACGACGCCGTCGCCGAGATCAAGGGCCGCCTCGTGTGGCGCCGGATCGTGGAGCGCGCCGTCCGGCAGCGGCAGCGGGTCCCCGACCGGCCGACGTCCGTGACGATCGACGGCCGGACCGTCGTGGTGCGGCCGTCCGACGTGCGGTCGGCGATCGCGCACGCCCGCCGCGGCCACCGCCCGCACAACCAGGCGCGGGTCACGTTCGTCCGGGACATGCTGGGCCGGCTGGCCGAGCAGTACGTGAGCCAGCTCGGCTGGTCCGTGGCCCCGGACGAGCGCGGCGAGATCATCGAGGAGCTGCGCACCACCCGGGAGATCCGGGTGGCGCTCAACCTGGCGTGGATGCCGCTGACGCCCCAGGGTCTGGTGTCGGCCCTGCTGAGCCGCCCGGCGCGGCTCGACGCGGCGGCCCCGGAGCTGTCCGCGCACGAGCGCGCGGCGCTGCTGCGCGAGCCGGACGCCCCGTGGACGGCCGCGGACGTCCCGCTGCTCGACGAGGCGGCCGAGCTGCTCGGCGAGGACGACCAGGCGGCGCGGGCGCAGGCCAAGCACGACGCCGCGCAGCGCGCGCAGGAGCTCGACTACGCCCGGCAGGTGCTCGAGCAGTCCGGCGGCGGCCTGGTCTCGGCGGAGCTGCTCGCCGACCGGTTCGCGGCCACCGGCCCGGCGCTGACCACGGCGGAGCGCGCCGCGGCGGACCGCACGTGGACGTACGGCCACGTGGTCGTCGACGAGGCCCAGGAGCTGTCGCCGATGGCGTGGCGGATGGTGCTGCGCCGCGTGCCCACCCGGTCCCTGACGGTGGTCGGCGACGTGGCGCAGACGTCGACGGCCGCGGGCACCCGCGACTGGGCGGCCACGTTCGACCGCCTGCTCGCGGGCGGCTGGCGCCTGGCCGAGCTCACCGTCAACTACCGCACGCCCGCATCCGTGGCGGTGGCGGCCGAGCGCGTCGGGCGCGCCGCGGGGCTGCCGCTGACGCCCGCGACGTCCGCCCGCGACGTCGACGACGCGCTGCGCACCGAGCAGGTGGAGGCCGGCGGCGTCGCCGAGGCGGTCGCGCGCCACGCGGCCGAGGCCCTCGCCGACGTGCGCGACGCGTCGGGCGCCGGGCGGGTCGCCGTCATCGCGGCCCCCGAGGCGCTGCCGGCGCTCGCCGCCGCGCTCCCCGGGGCGGGCGCCACCCGCGCGGGCTCACCGGACCTCGACGCGCCGCTGACCCTGATGACGCCGACGCAGGCCAAGGGCCTGGAGTTCGACGTCGTGGTGCTCGTCGAGCCGGCGGACGTGCTCAAGGGCGGGGCCGGGGACCTGTACGTCGCGATGACGCGCCCGACGCAGGCGCTGCGGGTCGTGCACGCGCTCCCGCTGCCCGCCGGCTGGGAGGCCTGAGACCCCCGCCCGCCCCACGGCGGGCGGGGCCGGGGACCCGGGTGCGTGTCCGAGGACCGGGACCGGCTTGGAGCGTGCGACGCCGAGGCGCACCATAGGGTCCGTGCCACGCGCCCTGCTGCTCGAGAACCTGCACCCCCAGGCCCGGACCATCCTGGAGTCCGCCGGCTACGAGGTCGTGACGCGCTCCGGCGCGCTCGACGAGTCCGAGCTGGTGGAGGCCCTCCAGGGCGTGCACCTGCTCGGCATCCGCTCCAAGACGCAGGTGACGGAGGCCGTGCTCGACGCGGCGTCCGACCTCGTCTCCATCGGGGCGTACTGCATCGGCACCAACCAGATCGACCTGCACGCCGCGGCGTCCCGCGGCGTCGCGGTCTTCAACGCGCCCTTCTCCAACACGCGGTCCGTGGTCGAGATCGCACTGGCGGACATCATCGCGCTGACCCGGCGCCTCACGGTGCTCGACCGGTCGATGCACGACGGCGTCTGGAACAAGTCGGCGGACGGCGCGCACGAGGTCCGCGGCCGCACGCTCGGCATCGTGGGCTACGGCAACATCGGCACGCAGCTGTCCGTGCTGGCGGAGAACCTCGGCATGTCGGTCGTGTTCTACGACACCGCGGAGAAGCTCGCGCTCGGCAACGCGCGGCGCGCGGAGACGCTCGACGAGCTGCTGGACGTCGCCGACATCGTCACGCTGCACGTCGACGGCCGCAGCGGGAACGCCGGGCTGTTCGGCGCGAAGCAGTTCGCGCGGATGCGCCCCGGGGCCGTGTTCCTCAACCTGTCCCGCGGGTTCGTCGTCGACTACGGCGCGCTGCGCGACGCGGTGCTGTCGGGCCACGTCGCGGGCGCCGCCGTCGACGTGTTCCCGGTGGAGCCGAAGCGCAAGGGCGACCCGTTCGAGTCCGAGCTGCGCGGCCTGCCGAACGTCATCCTCACCCCGCACACGGGCGGCTCGACGGAGGAGGCGCAGGAGGCGATCGGCCAGTTCGTGTCGAACAAGCTGCGCGACTTCATGAACACCGGCACCACGATGCTCAGCGTCAACCTGCCGAACCTCACCCTCGAGCACCGGCCCGGGGTGCACCGCCTCACGTACCTGCACCGCAACGTCCCCGGGGTGCTGGCGGCCGTCAACCAGACGCTCGCCGAGCACGGTGCCAACATTGAGGGCCAGCTGCTCGCGACCCGCGGCGAGGTCGGCTACGTGGTGACGGACGCCGTCGCCGTGGAGCCCGACGTCGTGGCGGCGCTGCGGTCGCGGCCGGAGACGATCCGCCTGCGCGTCGTCGACTGAGGCGGGCGCCGCTACGGTCGGGGGCATGCACCTCGCCGACCCCGAGCGCCACGACCGCCTCCCCCTGCGCCGCGCCGGCCGCACGGGGCTCGACCTGCCCGCGGTGACGCTCGGGCTGTGGCAGAACTTCGGCGACGGCACGCCGTTCGCCGACCAGCGCGCGCTCGTGCTGCGGGCGTTCGACCTCGGCGTCGTGCACCTGGACCTCGCGAACAACTACGGTCCCCCGCCCGGCGCCGCTGAGGAGTCCGTCGGCCGGCTGCTCGCCACGGACCTCGCGCCCTACCGCGACGAGCTGCTGCTCGCGACGAAGGCCGGCTACCGGCAGTGGCCCGGGCCGTACGGGGAGTTCGGGTCCCGCAAGTACCTGCTCGCGTCGCTGGACCAGTCGCTGCGCCGGCTCGGCGTCGACCACGTCGACGTGTTCTACAGCCACCGGTTCGACCCGGCGACTCCGCTGGAGGAGACGATCGGGGCGCTCAAGACCGCCGTCGACTCGGGGCGGGCGCGCTACGCCGGCATCTCGTCGTACTCCGCCCGCCGCACGCGGGAGGCCCTGGCGGTCGCGGACGGCATCGGGCTGCCGCTGGCGCTGCACCAGCCGTCGTACTCGATGCTGAACCGCTGGGTCGAGCAGCCCGACGACGCCGCCGGCGGGCGCAGCCTGCTCGACGTCGCCGGTGACGCCGGCCTCGGGGTCGTCGCCTTCTCGCCGCTCGCGCAGGGGATGCTCACGCGGAAGTACCTGGGCGGTGTGCCCGAGGACTCCCGGGCGGCCCGGGGCGGCCCGCTGCGGCCCGAGTACCTCAGCGACGAGAACCTGGCGCGCGTCCGGGCGCTGGCGGCCGTGGCCGACGCCCGCGGGCAGTCGCTGGCGCAGCTCGCCATCGCGTGGGTGCTGCGGGACCCCCGGGTGACGTCGGTGGCGCTCGGCGCACGCACGCCGCAGCAGCTCGAGGAGAACCTCGCCGCGGTCCGCGGGCCCGCGCTGACGGCCGAGGAGGTCGCGGAGATCGACCGGCACGCCGTGGACGCGGGCATCAACCTGTGGGGCTCGCGGTCGTCGAACCTGTGAATCCACGGTTGCCTGAGGCTACGCCCGCGTAACTTACGGCTGCGTAGGTTACGGTGTGCTCGTGAGCGACTTCTCCCGTCCGTGGCACGCCTCCTACGCCCCCGGGGTCCCCCCGGAGGTGACCGTGCCCGACGAGCCGCTGACGGCAGCCCTGGAGCGTTCCGCCGCCACCTGGCCGGAGCGCGTCGCACTCGACTTCCTCGGCGCGACCACCACGTACGCCCAGCTCGCCGACCAGGTGGCCCGCGCCGCCGGTGCCCTGCACGACCTCGGGGTCCGCGCCGGCGACCGCGTCGCGATCGCGCTCCCGAACTGCGCCTCGCACGTCGTCGCGTTCTACGCCACGCTCCGCCTCGGCGCCGTCGTCGTCGAGCACAACCCCACGTACACCGCCGCCGAGCTCGGCCACCAGCTCGCCGACTCCGGCGCCACCGTCGCGCTGGTCTGGGAGAAGGCCGTCGCCGCGGCGCTCGAGGCCCGGCCCGGCACCGACGTGCGGACCGTCGTCGCCGTCGACGTGTCCGCCGACCTGCCCGCCGCCAAGCGCCTCGCGCTGCGGCTCCCCCTGCCGGCGGCCCGCCGGACCCGCGACGCGCTGCGGGCCACCCCGCCGGCCGGCACGCCCGTGTGGCACCGCCTGGTCGCGGCGGCCTCGCCGCTGCCGTCCTCGCACCCGCTGCCCACGGCCGACGACGTCGCGCTGCTGCAGTACACCGGCGGCACGACGGGCACCCCGAAGGGCGCGGTGCTCACCCACCGCAACCTGGTCGCCAACACGGTGCAGGGCCAGGCGTGGACGGGCGCGGAGCCGGGCACCGAGACGATCTACGGCGTCCTGCCGTTCTTCCACGCCTTCGGCCTCACGCTCTGCCTCACCTACGCCACCCGCGTCGGCGCGACGCTCGTGGTGTTCCCGAAGTTCGACCCCGAGGCCGTCCTCGCGGCCCAGCGCCGCCGGCCCGGCACGTTCCTGCCGGCCGTCCCCCCGATGCTCGACCGCCTCGCCGCGGCCGCCGAGGCACGGTCCGCGGACCTCACGTCGTTCCGGTACGCGATCTCGGGCGCGATGTCGCTGTCGCCGCAGACCGCCGCCCGGTGGGAGCGGCTCACCGGTGGCCTCGTCATCGAGGGCTACGGGATGACCGAGACCTCCCCCGTCGCGCTCGGCTCACCCCTGTCCCCCGCCCGCCGGCCCGGGGCCCTCGGGCTGCCGTTCCCGAGCACCGACGTCCGCGTCGTCGACCAGGAGGACCCGACCCGCGAGGTGGTGCCGGGCGAGCAGGGCGAGCTGCTGATCCGCGGGCCGCAGGTGTTCCAGGGCTACTGGGGCCGGCCGGACGAGACCGCCGGGCAGCTGCTGCCGGGCGGCTGGCTCCGCACGGGCGACGTCGTGCGGCTCGACGACGACGGGTTCGTCGTCCTCGTCGACCGGATCAAGGAGATGATCGTCACCGGCGGGTTCAAGGTGTACCCGTCGCAGGTGGAGGACAAGCTCCGCACGATGCCCGGTGTGCGCGACGTCGCCGTCGTGGGCCTGCCGGGCGGGGACCTGGGCGAGAAGGTCGTCGCCGCCGTGGTCATGGAGCTCGGGCACGCCCAGGTGGAGCTGCAGGCCGTGCGCGAGTGGTGCGCCGAGCGGCTCGCGCGGTACGCCGTCCCGCGCGAGATCGTCATTCTCACCGACCTGCCGCGCTCGCAGATCGGGAAGGTGCTGCGCCGCGTGGTCCGCGACGACCTGCTCGCGGCCGCCGCCCCGGCCTGACACCCGGCCGCACCGCCGGCACCCGTCCCGACAGGGCGCCGCCGCTCCGCGCGCGAGCTCACCGGACCGCGCGGGGTCACCGCACCCCGCGCGATGTCGCCAGCGCCCCGCGCGAGGTCGTCACACCTGGCCGAGGTCGTCACGTGGGCGTGACGACCTCGGACCGATGTGACGACCTCGCGGGCTCCGGCCGGGCGGCCGGGCCGTCAGGCCGTGGTGACGGGCAGGCGCGCGGCCCACCAGGCGAGCACGTGCTCGAAGCGCACCAGCCGGTGCTGCGGCCGGCCCGACCGCGTGAGCTCGTGGCCCTCCCCCGGGAACAGCAGCAGCTCGGCAGGGACCCCGCGCCGCTTGAGCTCCACGAACCAGCGCTGACCCTGCTCGACGGGGCACCGCCAGTCCTGCTCGGAGTGGATGACCAGCGTGGGCGTCGTGACCCGCGCGACGTGCGCCATCGGCGACTGCGCGGCCACCGCGGCGCGCTCCTCGTCCGTGTCACCGTCGCCGAGGTACTCGAGCCCGAAGAACCAGCCGATGTCGCTGGAGCCGACGAAGCTCACCGGGTCGAGGAACCCGCGCTCGACGATCGCCGCGGCGAACCGGTCCGTCCGCGTCGTGAGCCAGGCGGTCAGGTAGCCGCCGTACGAGCCGCCCATGACGCCGACGCGCCCGCCGTCCAGCGCGGGGTCGGTCAGCGCGGCGTCGAGCAGCGCCAGGACGTCGTCGGTGTCGACGGTGCCGAACGCGTGCCGGATCGCCGAGCCGTGGGCGGAGCCGTAGCCCGCCGAGCCGCGCGGGTTGCCGTACACGACGGCGTACCCGGCCTCCGCCAGCGTCTGCACCTCGTCGAACAGCCCGACCGTGTACTGCGCGTACGGGCCGCCGTGGATCATGAGGATCGTCGGGTGCGGGCCGGCGAACCGCTCGGGGTCGGGCGTGACCACCCAGCCGTGGACGGGGTAGCCGTCCGGCGCCGTCGTCGTCAGCTCCCGCGGCGCGCGCACGCGCCCGGTCGCACGCAGCGGCGCGGACCAGTCGGTCAGCACCCGGGTGGTACCGGACGCGAGGTCGACCGCGTGCAGGTCCCCGGACGTCAGCGGGCCTGCGGCGGCGACCACGGCGACCGGCGCGCCCGGTGCGGCCGCCACGCCGTGCACCGCCAGCTCCCCGGTCACGAGGTCGCGCGCGGAGCCGTCGGCGCGCAGCTCGCGCAGCAGCACCGTCCCCCGGTGGAGAACCCCGGCCAGCACGCCGTCGGCCGTGACCGCGAAGGTGCCGGGGTCCAGGTCCACGGCCTCCTCGTCGGTCAGCCGCTGCGGCTGCCCGTCCGCCCGGGGGCCGGCGTCACCGTCCGCGCCCGCGGTCAGGCCGAGCCGGTACAGGCCGGTCTGCCGGGCGACGAAGTCCCTCCCGGACGTCCCCATGTCCTGCGCGAGCAGCCACAGCGTCGTCCCGTCGGGCGACGGCAGCGCGGCCGAGACCGCCAGCGTGCTGCCGGCGTCCGCGTCGGTCAGCGCGCGCGGCGCCGCGTCCGCACCCTCCGCGGTGTCGACCACCACGGCGTCGGCGCGCAGGTCCTCGTCGCGCGAGGCGTGGCGTGCCGCCACCACCACCACGTGGCG
Source organism: Cellulomonas olei (assembly GCF_039548315.1). Taxonomy (NCBI): domain Bacteria; kingdom Bacillati; phylum Actinomycetota; class Actinomycetes; order Micrococcales; family Cellulomonadaceae; genus Cellulomonas; species Cellulomonas olei. The sequence continues at coordinate 15,506 of NZ_JBCLVN010000055.1, read as the reverse complement.
CCCGTCGGGGAGCCACTCGGCCTGCTCGACGTCCAGCTCCCCGGACGTGACCCGGCGGGCCGGCACCGCGTCGTCGCCCTCCGCCGGCGTGCTGCGCCCCGGCAGGTCGGCCGGCACCGGCACGACGAACAGCTGCCGCCGCTTGTCCCGGGTGAAGCCCACGCCGTCGTTGCGGTACGGGAACGTCGTGATGTGCCGCGGCCGCTCGGCACCGGCGTCCTCGCCGGCGACGTACCGGCCCTCCTCGGGCACCCGCGCGACGAACGCGAGCGCGGACCCGTCCGGCGACCACCGGGACGTCTGCACGCCCAGCGGCGCGTCGGTGAGTCGCACGGGCTCGCCGCCGGCCGCCTCGACGACGTGCAGCTGGGGACGTCCCTTCGGCTCGGCGCGCAGGAACGCGACCCACCGCCCGTCCGGCGACACCCGGGGGTCCGTGTCGCGGTGGCCGCGGGTGAGCCGGACCGGCTCGCCCGAGCCGTCCGTCGGCACCCGCCAGAGCTGGCCGGTGTACTCGTCGAGGTCGAGGTCGGGCGCGGTGCGGGAGACGACGGCGTACGAGCCGTCCGGACCGAGCGCGGGGGTTCCGGGGACGTGCAGGAGCGAGAGGTCGGTGGGGATCACCCGACCGACCGTAGTACGCCCGGTACCGGGGCCGGGCGTCGCAGCGCCGGAGGTCACCCCGCCGGCCGCACCGACCCTCTCAGGAGACGGCCGGGGCGTCGCCCTCGCCGGTCGTGGCGGCCCCCGCGGCACGCGCGGCGTCCGCCACCTCGTTCTCGGCGCGCAGCACCGTGATCGCGGCCTCGAAGTCGTCCAGGCTGCTGAAGGCCTGGTAGACGCTCGCGAAGCGCAGGTACGCGACCTCGTCCAGGTCGCGGAGCGGCCCGAGGATCGCGAGGCCGATCTCGTAGGCGTCCAGCTCCGCGGACCCGCTCGCGCGCAGCGTCTCCTCGACCCGCTGCGCCAGCAGCGCGAGGTCGTCCTCGCTCACCGGCCGGCCCTGGCACGCCTTGCGGACGCCGTTCACGATCTTCTCGCGGCTGAACGGCTCCGTGGCCCCGGACCGCTTCACCACGGAGAGGCTGGCCGTCTCGATCGTCGTGAACCGGCGGTTGCACTGCGGGCACTGCCGGCGTCGGCGGATGGACAGACCGTCGTCCGACGTGCGGGAGTCGACGACGCGCGAGTCCGCGTGGCGGCAGAACGGGCAGTGCATGAGGGCCTCCAGCAGGTCCGGGTCGTGCGGCCGGCACGGCGGCGGGCGCCGCGCCCTCCCGGACGACCGGGACACGGTAGGACCGGCGCCGCACCCGGTGCAACACCGTCCCGGCCCCGGGACGTCCCACGGAGGGACCTCCGTCCCCCGCGGGACCCGCGCGATCCGTAATACCTTACGCACATGACGCGCGCGGCAGACGAGGCGGAGCTGTTCGGGACGCTGTTCGTGCTCGGGCAGCACCTGACGCGCCACACGGACGAGGCCCTCACCGGCTACGGCGTCACGAGCCGGCAGTGGCTGCTGCTCGCGGTGCTCGTGCGCGGCTTCCCGGGCGAGCACCCGACGCTGACGCGCGCCGCGGAGGTCGTCGGCACCTCACGGCAGAACGTCAAGCAGATCGCGCTGCAGCTCCAGCGTCGCGGCCTGGTGGACCTGGTCCCCGACCCGGCGGACCGCCGGGCCACGCGCCTGCGCACCACACCGCGGGTCGCCGAGCTGTTCGACTCCCCCGCCGCGGTCGCCCAGCAGCAGGGGCTCGTCGCGCGGGTGTTCGCCGGCCTCGACGACGCCGACCTGGCCCGGCTCGCCGACCTCGTGGGCCGGTGCCTCGCCGCGCTCGCCGACGGGAGGACCCCCGCGTGACCGGCCGACCCAGGAGCACTGTCCACCTCGCCGTGGGCGCGCTCGCGGTGGCGCACGGCGCGGCGCACCTGCTCGTGCTCGCCGCCACACCCGGAGGTCCGGGCCTGGCCGGCGACGCCGCACCCCCGGCGGTCGGGTCGGCGGAGGGCCTCGCGTGGCTCGCCACGGCGGTGCTCCTCATCGGGGCCGGCGCCGCCCTGATCGCCGACCGGCCGACCTGGTGGCGGACCGGCGCGGTCGCGGTCGTGGCGTCCCAGGTGCTCGTGGTGTCGCACGGCGACGCCCGCTGGGGCACCCTCGCGAACGTCGTGCTCGGGATCGCGGTCCTGCACGGGTGGTGCGCGACGGGGCACCGGTCCGCCCGCGCGCGGTACCGCCGCGGCGTCGCGGCCGCCCTCGCCGCAGCCGACGTCCGGGCCGACGCCGACCGGGCGGGCGCCGTCACCGCGGACGACCTCGCGACGCTCCCGGCCGCCGTCGCCCGCTACCTGCGGCGCACCGACAGCGTCGGTCGCCCGCCGGTGACCGCCGTGCGCGTGACGCTGCACGGCCGGATCCGCAGCGGGCCGTCCGACCGGTGGATGACCTTCACCGGCGAGCAGGTGGACACCGCCGGCCCCCGCCCCACCCGGCACTTCCTGCTGGACGCCACCGCGGCGGGGCTCCCGGTCGACGTGCTGCACGTGCTGACCGAGGGCAGGGCCACCATGCGGGGTGACCTGCTCTCCGTCGTCCCCGTCCTGCGCGGCGCGGGCCCGGCGATGGACCGGAGCGAGACGGTGACGCTGTTCAACGACCTCTGCCTGATGGCGCCGTCCGCGCTGCTCGCCGCACCCGTGACGTGGGAGGAGCTCGACGCGCGCCGCGTGCGGGGGACGTACCGGCAGGGCGGACACTCCGTGCGGGCGGTGCTCGAGTTCGACGAGGACGGCGACCTCGTGGACTTCGTCTCCGACGACCGCTTCCGCGCCACGCGCGACGGGCGGTCGTTCACACGCGAGCGCTGGTCGACACCGGTGGACGGCTACGCGGTGCACCACGGGCGCCGGCTGCCGTCGGCGGCCGCCGCGATGTGGCACCCGAGCACGGGCGAGCCGTTCCGCTACGCCGAGATGGTGCTGGACGACGTCGCACCGGCGCGGTGACGCCCGGACGTCGCGCCGACGCGGTGACGCCGAGGATCCGACCCAGCGCGGCGACGCCGAGCATCCGACCCAGCGCGGCGACGCCGAGCATCCGACCCAGCGCGGCGACGCCGCGACGTCGACCCGCCCCGAGGCGCACCGGGCAGCGGAGCTGCCCGTGCTGCCGGGACTCGTGCGCCCGGGCCGGACATGACGACGGGGGTGGCCGCGTGTGCGGCCACCCCCGTGGGGACGCCCCCGTCCCGTCTCGTCCGGGCGACTCGCCTCGCGCGGACGGTTGCTGCACGCCTCGCGCCGGGCGGCGGGACGAACCCACGGTGCCGGCGACGACGCGTCCCTCGCGGCGAGCCCCCCAGCCAGCCGTTCGAGGTGGCACCACAGTAGAGGCAGGCGTCCCAATTACGCAAGCGTCCTGTGCCGTTATTCACGGCGGCCCGGATGCACCGGACCAGCAGGTCAGGAGCCCGCAGGCAGCAGCAGCACCTGACCCGCCATCAGCGAGGCGTCCGGCAGTCCGTTGAGCTCCTGGAGCCACAGCACGACGTCGCGCACGTCCTCGCCCGGGGCCGCCACGTCGGCGGCGATCTGCCAGAGCGTCTCGCCGGCCACCACGGCGTGGGTCGTGACCTCGGTCGCCTGCTGCGGACCGTCCGCCACCGCGCGGCCACCGACGACCCCTCCGAGCACCACGAGCAGGGCCAGGACGAGCAGGACCGCACGACCCCGGCGCGTCAGGTGCAGCGTCGCCTCGGGGGCGGCGGACGGACGCGCGGCGGTGCGCTCCCGGCCGGCGGACCGCGCCGTCACCGGGCCCACCGCGGCAGGACGAGGACGGGCCGGCCGCTCGGCCACGGGACGCGTCCCGAGTCGCGGCTGCACTGCGATGGCGCTCATCTCCACCACTTCCCTCCTGGGCCGCCTCGCGACCCGCCGAACACCTGTTCGTTCGAACGTCTGTACGAACTGAACCACACCCGGAGCGCGATGTCGAGACACGATCGAACAGGTGTTTGATCCACCCGTCCGCGCGCCCTACGCTCGGGGACGTCGGGAACAGCGCACCACGAGGGTCTGACACGACCGCCGGGCGGACGCCGCCGGGTGGGTCCGCAGCCCCGTGACCTGCGCGGTCGCCCGGCTCGGCGGACGGGTGCGGCAGGCACCGGCGCCACGGAGACGGGAGCGGAGATGGCCATCGAGGGATCCGGCGCGACGGCGGGCGCGGCAGACGGGCCTGCCGTGGTCGAGCTCGACGCCGAGGGCGACGGGCTGACCCCGAGGCAGCGCCTGGTGCTGGAGACCGTGCGGGCCTCTGTCGAGTCCCGCGGCTACCCGCCGAGCATGCGCGAGATCGGCGACGCCGTCGGCCTCACGAGCCCGTCGAGCGTCAAGCACCAGCTGACCGCGCTCGAGCGCAAGGGCTACCTGCGACGCGACCCCAACCGGCCGCGCGCCATCGAGGTCGTCCAGCCGGACGACTCGCGCGGCGTCGCCCCCCTGCCGGGCGTCGCGGGCCTCGGCGACGAGGACAGCGCCCCCCGCGACGGCGCGCCCGAGGCGGCCTACGTGCCGGTGGTCGGCCGGATCGCCGCCGGCGGGCCCATCCTCGCCGAGCAGCTGGTCGAGGACGTCTTCCCGCTCCCCCGCCAGCTCGTCGGCGCCGGCGACCTGTTCCTGCTCAAGGTCGTCGGCGACTCGATGGTCGACGCCGCGATCTGCGACGGCGACTGGGTCGTCGTCCGCCGCCAGCCCGTGGCCGAGAACGGCGAGATCGTCGCCGCGATGCTCGACGGCGAGGCGACCGTCAAGACGCTCAAGCGCACCGACGGCCACGTCTGGCTGATGCCGCAGAACCCCGCGTACTCGCCGATCGACGGCGACCACGCCCAGGTGCTCGGCCGCGTCGTCTCGGTGCTGCGCGCGCTGTAGCGGCGCCCGCCGCGACGCCGCCCGGACCTCGGCGGCGGCGGCGCCCGCCCGGACCACCGGGCCGGGGACGCCCGCGGACGTCGACCGCCCCTCGGGCGACCCGCCGCGCTCAGGCCGCAGCGTCCCCGCCCGACGGCGTCAGCGCCGCGAGGGCGCGCGCGACGTCCTCCTCGTCGTTCCAGACGTGGAAGGCGAGCCGGACGCGCCCGGCGCGCCCGGCCACGCGGCACCCGACCGCGCCCAGGGCGGCCAGGCGGCTGCCGTCCGGGTCCGCGAGGCTGACGACGGCGGACCCGCCGGGCTCCAGGCCCAGCCCCGCGCGGAGGGCGTCCGCGAGGCCGACCCCGTGCGCCCGCACGGCGGCGGGGTCGGTCGTGGCGAACGCGTCGAGCGACTCCGCGGCACCGAGCCAGGCCTGCCAGGCCGGGGAGACGTCGTACCGGCGCGCGTCGGACGCCAGGTGCATCGCGGGCCCGTAGCAGGAGGCCCACGGGTCCTCGCCGGCGTACCAGCCCGCCTGCGCGGGTCGCAGCCCGTCCTGCGCCTCCTCGCGCACGGTGAGGAACCCGGTGCCGCGCGGGGCGCAGAGCCACTTGTACGCGGCCGTGACGGACACGTCGTACCGGCCCGCGTCCACGGGGAGCCACCCGGCCGCCTGCGTCAGGTCGCACAGCGTGCGGGCACCGGCCGAGCGCGCCGCCGCGACCACGGCCTCGTCGTCGAGCACCTCCCCCGTGGCCGACTGGACCAGTGCGTAGGCCACGAGGTCCACGCCGGGCACGACCGCCTCGGCCAGCCGCGCGGCCGGCACGTGCTCGACCCGGATCCGGTCGCCCTGCGCGAGGAACGGGAACACCACGGACGTGAAGTCGCCGTCCACGCAGACGACCCGCGCGCCGTCCGGGAGGGAGCCCGCGACGAGCGAGGTCATCGCCGAGACCTGCGACCCGATCGCGACGCGTGCCACGGGCAGGCCCACGAGGTGCGCGAACGACGCGCGCGCGGCGCGGACGGCCGCCTCGTAGCCCGGCACGTCGAGCCGGCCGCCGCCCCAGCGGTCCAGGTCGTCCCGGAGCGCCTGCACCGTCCGCCGCGGCGCGACGCCCGCGGTCGCGGCGTTCAGGTAGCCCGGCGCGGGGTCGAAGTCGGCGCGGAGCTCGTCGAGGGATCGCATGCCGGAGACTCTGCCCGGAGACGCTCATGCGGACAAGCGCCAGTTTCTCCCGTACCCATGCGTCTAACTTATGCTCCGAGGATGTCGCCCCGACCGCTCGACGCCGCCGCCCTCCGCCTCGTCCGCGCGGTGCACGACACCGGCAGCGTGACCGCCGCCGCGCGCGCCCTCGGGCTGACGCAGCCCGCCGCCAGCCAGCAGCTCCGGGCGGTGGAGCGGGCGGTCGGCACGCCGGTCGTCGTCCGCGCGGGGCGTGGCGTGCGCCTGACGGAGGCCGGCCTGGTGCTCGCCCGGAACGCCGCCGCCGTGCAGTCGGCGCTCGACGCCACGCTGGAGGAGGTCGCGGCCGTGGCGTCGCTGCGGGCCGGGCGGGTGCGCGTCGCCGCGTTCCCCTCGGGCGCCGCCACCCTGCTGCCCGCCGCGCTCGCCGCGCTCCGCGCCGAGCACCCCGGCCTGAGCACGACGTTCGCCGAGGCGGAGCCGCCCGAGGCGCTCGCCGAGCTCGCCGCCGGCAGGGTCGACGTCGCCCTGACGTTCCGCGCCGCGGACGCCGCGCCGCCGGACGACGGGGAGGGCCGCGGCCTGCTCCGGGTGCCGCTGCTGGACGACGACGTCCTCGTGGTGCTGCCCGCCGCCGACGGCCGCCGGTCCGGGGAGCCGGTGGCGCTCGGCACGCTCGCGGACCGCCCGTGGATCGCGGGCTGCCCGCAGTGCCGCGCGCAGCTCGTGGGCGCGTGCGCGCGCGCCGGGTTCGCGCCCCGGGTGGACTTCGCCACCGACGACTACCTGGCCGTGCTCGGGCTGGTCCGCGCGGGGCTCGGGGTGGCGACCCTGCCCGGGCTCGCGCTCGCCGCCCTGCCGCACCCCGGCGTCACGGTCCACCCGGCGCACCCCGGGACGTCGCGCGTCGTCGAGGCCGTCGCGGCACCCGGGACGGCGCGGGTCCCGGCGGTGGCCGCCGCGCTCGCCGCCCTGCGCACCGCGGCCTCGGGCGTCGAGCACCCCCACGTCCGGCCGCGTGGCGCGACCGGGCGCGTCTGAGACCCGGCGCCGCGGTCGCTCAGAGCCCGAAGCGCCGCGCCACCGCCCGCAGCGACTCGGCCGAGCGCTTGAGCCCCGCGAGCTCGTCCGTCGACATCGGCACCTGGAGCCGCTCGCCCACGCCGGAGCGCCCCACCACCGACGGCACCGAGAGGCACACGTCCGAGATGCCGTGGTAGCCGTCCAGCAGCGACGACACGGGCAGGATCCGCCGCTCGTCCTTGACGATCGCCTCGATGATCCGGGACCCGGCCAGCGCCACCGCGTAGTTGGTCGCGCCCTTGCCGGCGATGATCCGGTACGCGGAGTCGACCACCTCGCGGGCGATCGAGTCGCGCACCTCGCGCGTCAGCGGCACGTGGCCGTCCATCGCGTTCCAGTCGAGCAGCGGGACACCACCGATCGTGGCGGACGACCACAGCGGCAGCTCGGTGTCGCCGTGCTCGCCCGCGATGTACGCGTGCACGTTCTGCACGGCGACGCCTGTGTACTGCGCGATGAGGTACCGCAGCCGGGAGGAGTCCAGGACGGTCCCGGAGCCGAAGAGCTGGGTCGGCGGCAGGCCGGACACCCGCAGCGCCGCGTACGTCACGATGTCGACCGGGTTGGTCACCATCACGTACACCGCGTTCGGCGCCACCTCGACGAGCGACGGCAGGATCTTCTTGACCAGCGAGATCGTGGCCTCGGCCAGGTCGATGCGGGTCTGGCCCGGCTTCTGCTTCGCCCCGGCGGTGACCATGACGACGTCCGCGTCCGCGCACGCGGCGATGTCGTCGGACCCGACCACCTCGGCCATCGGCATGAACTGGATGCCGTGGCCCAGGTCGAGCGCCTCCGCCTCCACCTTGGCCTTGTTGATGTCGTACAGCACCACGCTGCGGGCCGCGCCGCGCATCAGCGCCGCGTACGCCATGGTCGACCCGACGGCGCCCGCGCCCACGACGGCGAGCTTGGTGGTGCGGCGCGGTCCGGCGGCGGTCCCCGGCAGTCCGAGCTCGTCGCCCTCGACGTCGTTCGTCTGATCGCTCACGGCGGTCCTCCCGGTGGTGCTGGTGCTGCGTCGGCGCCGGTCGGCGCGCTGCTGCGCACGAGGCTAGCCGCCCCCGGGCCGGCTGTGCGTCCGCTCGGCTGCGACGCACGTCACGGGCCCGCGCGGGCCCGGACGCGCGATCAGGGCTGCGCGAGCCGGCGCAGCGCCCCGAGCGCGACCTCGCGGTCCGTGGTGCGCCAGAACGCCGGCAGCGACCGCGCCAGGAACTCCCCGTACCGCGCCGTGGCGAGACGCGGGTCGAGGACGGCGACGACGCCCCGGTCGTCCACGGACCGGATGAGGCGCCCGGCCCCCTGCGCGAGCAGCAGCGCCGCGTGGGTGGCCGCGACGGACATGAACCCGTTGCCCCCGGCCGCGGCGACGGCCTCGGAGCGGGCCGACCGCACGGGGTCGTCCGGGCGCGGGAACGGGATGCGGTCGATGATCACGAGCTGGTTCGCCCGGCCCGGGACGTCGACGCCCTGCCAGAGCGACAGGGTGCCGAACAGGCACGTGGCCTCGTCCTCCGTGAACCGCCGCACCAGCGTCGGGAGCTGGTCCTCGCCCTGCACGAGCACCGGGACGTCCAGCCGCTCGCGCATCGCCTCGCCGACGGCCACCGCGGCGCGACGCGACGAGAACAGCCCGAGGGTCCGGCCGCCGGCGGCCGTGACGAGCGCCTCGATCTCGTCGAGCTGCGCGTCGGTCGCCGGCTCGCGCCCGGGCGGCGGCAGACGGCGCGCGATGTAGAGGATGCCCTGGCGCGGGTAGTCGAACGGGCTGCCGACGTCCACGCCGTGCCAGGGCAGGGTCGCGGTCGCGGACGACCCGGTCCCCTCGGCGCCCGCCCGCCCGCGAGCGGACGCCTCCCCCGCGGACGCCGCACCCCCCGCGTCCGTCCCCTCGCTCCCGCCCGGCGCCCCGAGCACCGCCGCGGGCGTCGCCACGGAGGCCGTCGCGGCGGCCGCCTCGCCCGCCCCCTCGAGGCCGATCGCCCGCGCCATCGGCCGGAACTCCCCGCCGAGGCTGAGCGTGGCCGAGGTCAGCACGGACGCCCTCCCGGCCAGCAGGTTCGTGCGGATCAGGCCGTTCACCGCGAGGGGCGCCGCGTACAGCCGGGTCGCCCCGTCGCGCTCCCCGCGGGAGCACCACAGGACGGTGAACCGCTGGTCGTCGGGGTCCGCCGCCATCCGCTCGGCCACCTCGAACAGCGCCAGCACCGCGGACGTCGCGATCTTCAGGCCCGGGTCCGGCTGGGCGCTCTCGCCCGCGGCGGGCTTCTCCGGACGCAGGGCGGTGAGCAGCGACCGCGCGGCGTCCCGCACCATCGCCACGGTGGCGCGCGTGCCCTCCGGCAGCCCCTGGGCGAACCGGCCCTCGGGCAGCTGCATGAGGGCGGTGCCGAGCGCCGCGGCGGCACCGTCGAGGTCGGTCGTCGCGACACCGGCGTGGCGGCGCGCCATCCGCCCGGCGTGCTCGACGGTGGCCACCGACAGCTCCGCGGTCGACTGCGCCGTGACGCGGTCGGCAAGCTCGTGCGCCTCGTCGACCACGAGCACCTGGTGCTCGGGCAGCACGCCGGGCGAGCCGGACGCCGCGATCCCGAGCATCGCGTGGTTCGTCACGACGACGTCGGCGGACCGCGCCGCGGCCCGCGCCCGCTCGGGGAAGCACTCGTCGAGCACCGGGCACCGCTGCCCCAGGCACTCCAGCGCCGTCACGGAGACCTGCCGCCACGCGCGGTCACCGACGCCGGGCACCAGGTCGTCCCGGTCGCCGGTCTCCGTGGCCTCCGCCCACTCCCGCAGCCGGACCACCTGGGCCCCGAGCGACTCCTTCTCCGCGGGCTCGCCGTCCGTCGCCTCCGCGGTCGCGGGGTGGTCCGCCGCACCGCGGTCCCCCAGGTCGAACAGCATGCCCTGGTCGTCCGGCGGGTAGCCGCCCGCGGTCTTGTGCACGCAGACGTAGTTGTGCCAGCCCTTGAGCAGGGCGACCTGGGGGGGCCGCGGCAGCTCCGGGGCGAGCGCGTCCGCGACGAGCGGCAGGTCGCGCGTCATGACCTGGCGCTGCAGGGCGAGCGTGGCCGTCGAGACCACGACGCGCTCGTCGGCCAGCACGGCGTGCCGGACCGACGGCACCAGGTACCCGAGCGACTTCCCGGTGCCGGTGCCCGCCTGGACCATCACGTGCCGGCCGGCCTCGATGGCGTCGGCGACCTCCCGGGCCATGCGCCGCTGGCCCTCGCGCGGCGCACCGCCGAGCGCCGCCACCGCCACGTCGAGGAGGTGGTCGACGTCCGGGGCTGGATCAGGCACCCGGACAGGGTAGTCGCGCGCGCCGACAGCCCCGCACGCGGCGTCGTCGGCGGGCGTCAGCGGCCGCGGACCGCCGCGGCCGCCAGCTCGGACGCGAGGCCGGCGTCGACCCGCCCGCGCAGCGCCGTGCCGAGCTCGGTGTGCTCCTCCGCGTCGATCTCCCCGGTCTCGTGCACCCGGTGGACCAGGTCGCCGCGGTCGTACGGGATCACGACGTCGACCGTGACGCCCGGGCGCGGGAGCTGGTCGGCGATGACCGCCTGGAGCTCGTCGATCCCGTCGCCGGTGTGCGCCGAGACGACGACCGCGCCGTGCTCGCGCGAGCGCAGGCGGGCGAGCGCCTCCGGCTCGGCGAGGTCGGCCTTGTTCAGCACGATGATCTCGGGCACGTCCATCGCGCCCGGGATGTCGGCGAACACGTGCCGCACCGCGGCGATCTGCCCCTCCGGGTCGGGGTGCGAGGCGTCCACGACGTGCAGCACCAGGTCCGCGTCGGCGACCTCCTCGAGCGTCGACCGGAAGGCCTCCACGAGCTGGTGCGGGAGGTTCCGGACGAAGCCCACCGTGTCCGCCAGGGTGTACACGCGGCCGTCCGCGGCCTGGGCGCGGCGCACGGTCGGGTCCAGCGTGGCGAACAGCGCGTTCTCCACGAGGACGCCGGCGTCGGTGAGCCGGTTCAGCAGCGAGGACTTGCCGGCGTTGGTGTAGCCGGCGATCGCCACCGACGGGATCGCGTTCTTCTTCCGGGACGCCCGCTTGGTCTGCCGGGCGGGCTCCATCGCGGCGATCTCGCGGCGCAGCTTGGCCATCCGGTTGCGGATGCGGCGGCGGTCCAGCTCGATCTTCGTCTCACCGGGTCCGCGGGAGCCCATGCCGGCCCCGGCGCCGCCGACCTGGCCACCCGCCTGCCGGGACATCGACTCGCCCCAGCCGCGCAGGCGCGGGAGCAGGTACTCGAGCTGCGCGAGCTCGACCTGAGCCTTGCCCTCCCGCGACTTGGCGTGCTGGGCGAAGATGTCGAGGATCAGGGCGGTCCGGTCGACGACCTTCACCTTGACGACGTCCTCCAGTGCGCGGCGCTGCGAGGGCGCCAGCTCCCCGTCGACGACGACGGTGTCCGCGCCGACGGCCAGGACGACGCCCGCGAGCTCCGCGGCCTTGCCGGACCCGAGGTACGTGCCGGGGTCGGGCGTGGACCGGCGCTGCAGCAGCCCGTCCAGCACCTCGGAGCCGGCCGTCTCGGCGAGCGCCGCGAGCTCCCGCAGCGAGATCTCAGCGGTCTCCTGCGTCGTGCCCGGGCCGCCCCAGAGGCCGACGAGCACCACGCGCTCCAGCCGGAGCTGCCGGTACTCGACCTCGGTGACGTCCTGGAGCTCCGTCGAGAGCCCCGCCACCCGGCGCAGCGACGTGCGCTCCTCGAGGTCGAGCTGCTCCCCGTCGTGCGCGGTGTGGACGGTCGCGCCGTCCTGGAGCGCCGTGCCCGCCCGGGCCAGCACGCGTGCGACGACGTCGTCGGCGACCCGCTGGGCGTCCCGCGCGGCCTGCTGCGGGTCCCCCGGTGCGTCCGTGACGTCCTGCTCGCGGGTCGGGGGGGTCTGGGGATCGGTCACGCGCGTCCTTCGGTGTCGGCGACGGGCGTCCGTCGTCGGCGCCCGGTGTCCAGTGTCGCGCGCCCCGGGGGGCCGCGCGAGGCAATTCGCCACCGGCGGACGCCGGTAGGGTCGCGGACGTGAGCCCCGAGCACTACTTCACGGCCGAGCCCGCGTCGGACGGCGAGCTCCGGCGCCGCACCGTGCACCTGGCCGGCCGGGACCTGGACGTCGGGACGGCGGGCGGCGTGTTCTCCCCGGACCACCTCGACGCGGGGACCGAGGTGCTGCTGCGCCACGTGCCCGCGCCGCCCCGCGCCGGCGACCTGCTGGACCTCGGGTGCGGGTGGGGGCCGGTCGCGCTGAGCCTCGCGCTGGCGTCCCCCGCGGCCCGCGTGTGGGCGGTCGACGTCAACGAGCGCGCCCTCGACCTCACGCGCCGCAACGCGGCGGCGCACGGGCTGACCGGGGTGCGCGCGGTGCGCCCGGAGGACGTCCCGGACGACGTGCGGTTCGCGGCGATCTGGTCGAACCCGCCGATCCGGGTGGGCAAGGAGACCCTGCACGCGATGCTCCGCCAGTGGCTGCGCCGGCTCGTCCCCGGTGGTGAGGCGTACCTGGTCGTGGCGAAGAACCTCGGGTCGGACTCCCTGCTGCGCTGGCTGGGCGAGGAGCTGGGGGGCGAGGCGGACGTCGACCGCGTCGCCACGTCCCGGGGGTTCCGGGTGCTGCGGGTGGTCGCCGCGGGCTGACCGGCGGCCGGCGTCAGCCGGCGACGGCGGCCACCGCCGCACGGGCCTGCGCGAGCGACGGCACGCCGGTCACGCGCGCCACGGGCCGACCGCCGCCGTCGAGCAGCACGACCGTCGGCGTCTGCGTCACCGCGAACCGCTCGGCGAGGTCGGCCCGGTCCGCGACGTCGACCTCGACGTGGGCGACGCCCTCGGTCGTCGCGACGACGCGCTCGAGGATCCGGCGGGTCGCGCGGCACGGGGCGCAGAACGCCGACGAGAGCTGCACGAACGTGGCCGCGGCGCCGAGCGGGTGGCGCAGCGCGCCCGCGTGGAGGGGCTGCCCCGCCGCGTCCGCCGCGGTGGCGCCGGGCGGGAGGGCGCCGGGCGGGAGCGCGCCGGACGGGAGGGCGCCAGGCGGGAGCGCGCCGGACGGCGGCAGCACGTCACGCGCCGGCGTGCCCGCGTCACGCGGCCGGGGATCGGGGGTCACGGAGACGGAACGCCTCGTCGCCGCCGTGGTGTTCCCGGACGGCCGGCGCCCGTGCTCAGCCCGCGAGCGCCGCGACGTCGACGTCGACGTCCGCGACGAGCACCGCGGGCCCTGCGAGCTCGACGTGGCCGTCCGCGAGCGCCGTGACCCGCACCGTGCCGCCGGGGACGTCGACCAGCCACACGTCGGGCGCCTGCGGCCCGGCCCACGTGCGCACGGCGAGCGCCGCGGCGCAGGCGCCGGTGCCGCAGGACCGGGTCTCCCCCACGCCCCGCTCGTGCACCCGCATCCGGAGGCGTCCCAGCACGGTGCCGTCGGCGTCCCGCTCCTCGCCGAGGGGCACGACGAGCTCGACGTTGGTGCCGTGCGGCGGCACCGGCTCGACGGCCGGCGCCCGCGTGAGGTCGGCGGCGTCCAGCTCGGCGTCCCCGGCGAGCGCGAGCACGGTGTGCGGGTTCCCGAGGTCGACGCCGAGCGCCGGCCGGGGCACGTCGAGCCCGGCCACCGCGACCTGGGCGTCGAAGCCGGCGGACACCGCCCCGGTGCCGCCCGGCAGGCGCCACGCGCCCATGTCGACGGCGTACCAGAGCTCGCCGGCCGGCCCCTCGACCTCGCGGACGCGGCGGACGCCGGCGCGCGTGCCGAGCACGAGCTCGCCCTCCGCGGGGTCCCAGAGCCCGAGCGCCCGCGCGTACGCCGCGACCACCCGGACGCCGTTGCCGCACATCTCCGCCACGGAGCCGTCGGCGTTGCGGTAGTCCATGAACCACGTGGCGGCGGGGTCCTCGGCGAGCACGGCGGCGCCCTCGGGCAGGTCGCCGCTGGCGACCAGCCGGATCACGCCGTCCGCCCCCACGCCCGCGCGCCGGTCGGCGAGCGCCCGGACGAGCGCCGCGTCGAGGTCGACGCCGTCGCGGCCGTCCAGCAGCACGAAGTCGTTCTGGGTGCCGTGCCCCTTGGTCGCGTGCAGCACCCGGGAGGAGGTGGCGGTCGCGGGCGCGGCTGTGGGGACGGTCATGAACCCAGACTACGGCGGGGCGCCGGGTCGGCCGTGGCGAGGCCGAGCTCGCCGGCGTCCGCGGCCGCCACCAGGGCGAGCGCGCGCTCCGGCAGGTCCGGGTCCTGGGCGTCCAGCCAGTGCACCCGGGGGTCGCGCCCGAACCACCCCATCTGCTTGCGGGCGAGACGCCTCGTCCCGGCGACGACCTGCGCGCGGGCCTCGTCCAGCGTGATCTCGCCCCGCAGCGCCGCGATCACCTCCGCGTACCCCACGGCGTGGGCCGCGGTCCGGCCGATCCCGCTCTTCACGAGCCCGCGCACCTCGTCGACGAGCCCGGCCGCCCACATCCGGTCGACCCGGGCCTCGACCCGCGCGTCGAGCACCGCCCGGTCGCAGTCGAGCCCGATCTGCACCGCCGGGACGGCGTAGTCGTGCCCCGGCAGGTTCGCGGAGTACGGCCTGCCGGTCAGCGCGACCACCTCCAGCGCGCGCACGATCCGCCGGGCGTTGCGCGGTCCGATGCTGTCCGCCGCCACGGGGTCGACGGCCGCCAGCTCCGCGTGCAGCGCGCGGGCACCCTCCGCCTCGACGCGGGCCTCGAGCCGGGCGCGGACCTCCGGGTCGGTGCCCGGGAACTCGATGCGGTCGAGCAGGGCCCGGACGTAGAGCCCCGAGCCGCCGACCACGACGGGCCGCCGGCCGCGCGCCCCGATGTCGGCCACGGCCGCGCGGGCGTCGCGCTGGTAGGCGGCGACGCTCGCGTCCTCGGTGGGGTCCAGCACGTCGAGCAGGTGGTGCGGGACGCCGCGGCGCTCGGCCGGCGCCAGCTTCGCGGTGCCGATGTCCAGCCCCCGGTAGAGCTGCAGCGCGTCGGCGTTGACGACCTCGCCCCCGAGGCGCTCCGCGAGCGCCAGGCCGAGGTCGGACTTGCCGGTGGCCGTCGGGCCGACGACAGCGACGACGAGGGTCACGGGGCCTCCTGCGCGGCAGGGTGCCCGGCCGCGTGCCAGGCCGCCACGACGTGCCACGCGCCCGCGACGACCTCGACCCGCGGCCCGGACACCCGCACGGGACCCTCCGCCGCGGCGGCGGCCGCGCGCCACGTCGGCCACCCGGACACCGCGAGCTCGCGGGCCGCCCGCGGGCCGAGCGCGTCCAGCGCCTGCGCCAGCGCGGCGGGACCGCCGGCCAG
>NZ_JBCLVN010000054.1:0-4836 GCF_039548315.1 Cellulomonas olei | reverse complement strand
CACCGGGTGGCCCGGGTGCCCAGGGGGCTCCGGGTGCTCCGGGCGCCCCGGGCGGGGGTCCTCCCGGCCCCGGCACGCCGGACGGCCGCCGCCCGGGGGCCGACCCGCGGCGCCCGCCCGGCTCGTCACGGGTGCCCGTGGCGCCGCTGCCGGACGCCGACGCCCCCGTGCGGCCCGCCGCGCTCGCGGTCGCGCCGGCCGAGGCGGGCGCGCGGGTCACGTCCCGGCAACGATCCGGGCCCGCACGCTAACGATCCGGTCACTGCGCCGGTCCGCCGCCTGACCCGCACCTAGGCTCGTCCCGGGCCACGACGGAGTCGCCCCCAGCGACGGAGGCCGGGCAGGAGCCCGGTCCTCCGTCCCAGGGCAGCACGGGCGACGAAGGGCGGGGACCATGACGGCACCTCATGCCCGCACGCCCGCGACCGGCCCGTCGCCCGACGACCCGCACCGCGCCGGAGTGCGGTCGCGGCAGCCCGCGCGACGTCGACGGCCGGCGGCCCTGCTGCTCGCCGCCACGGCCGCCGGAGTGCTCGCCGCGTGCTCCGCCGGTGCGGACGCCGCCGGGTCGTCCGCGGTCGCCCCGCTGCCGTCGGACACCGACGTGGCGCGCGCCGCCGACTGCCTCGCGCCGCAGGTGCTCGCCTCGCTCGGGTTCGCCGCGGACGAGTACGACCGCGCGCCCCACCCCGACGCGCCGGACCCCGCGCCCCTCCCCGACGGGTTCGCGGCCGCCTCCGCCGTCCTGTGCAGCACGGGGGAGACGCTCACGGACGCCGCGGGGCGGTGGGCCGCGGTGACCGCCACCCGGCTGGAGGGCGACGTCGGGCCGCTGGTCGCCGCCCTCACGGCGCCGGTCGCCGCGCCCGCCGCGGACGCCGGCCCGCCCCGGTGCGACGGCGGCGCCGGGCGCTCCGACCTGTGGCTGGTCGACGCCCTCGGGTCCGCGGTCCGGGTGCCGCTGCCGCGGTCGGGCTGCGACCCGCTCCCCGGGGCGGTGCGGGACGGGATCACCGCGCTGGACGTCGTGGACGTCGAGCGCTACCCGGTGGCGCTGGTCGCCCCGTCGGCCTCGGCGTCGCCCACCCGCTGACGCCCGCGTCAGAGCTTGCGGAGCCGCACCCGCCGCACGGAGTGGTCGCTGCCCTTGGTCAGCACGAGCGTCGCGCGGCTGCGGGTCGGGAGGATGTTGCGCACCAGGTTCGGGGCGTTGATCGCGTCCCAGATGCCCTCCGCTCGCGCCACGGCGTCCTCGTCGCTCAGGGCCGCGTAGCGGTGGAAGTACGACTCCGGGCGCGCGAACGCCGTGGAGCGCAGCGACAGGAACCGCTCGACGTACCACTGGCGGACGTCCTGCGTGCGGGCGTCGACGTAGATCGAGAAGTCGAAGAAGTCGCTCACGGCGAGGTTCGACGTGCTCGACGTCCCCGCGGCGGACGGCGCGGGCTGCAGCACGTTCAGCCCCTCGACGATCAGCACGTCCGGGCGGCGCACCACGACCTCGGCCCCCGGGACGATGTCGTAGGTGACGTGGTCGTACACCGGCGCCCGCACCTCGGCCTCACCCGCCTTCACGCGGGAGACGAACTGCAGCAGCGCGCGCCGGTCGTACGACTCCGGGAAACCCTTGCGGTCCATGAGCCCGCGACGCTCGAGCTCCGCGTTCGGGTGCAGGAACCCGTCCGTCGTCATGAGCGCCACGTTCGGCGTCGCCGGCCAGCGGGCCATCAGCTCGCGCAGCAGCCGGGCGGTGGTCGACTTCCCGACGGCCACCGACCCCGCCACGCCGATCACGAAGGGGGTGCGCGGCGTGTCCTCCCGCAGGAACGTCGAGGACGCCGCGTGCAGGCGCCGGGTCGCGGTGACGTACAGGTCGAGCAGGCGCGACAGGGGCCGGTAGATCGCGTCCACCTCGGCCAGGTCGATCGGGTCGCCCAGGCCGCGCAGCCGCGTCACGTCGGCGTCGGTCAGCGGCAGCGGGGTGGACTCGGACAGCCGGACCCAGGCCTCCCGGTCCAGCTCCACGTAGGGCGACGGCGACACGGGGACGTCGGTGGCTCGCACCCGACGATTCTGCACGATGGGCGCGGGTGCGCCCGTCGGCGCGGTGTCCCGCCGTCGTCCCTCCCGCGGCGGCCGGTGCGGGGGGCCGCCCCGGCTAGACTCGCCGGCATGTGTGGAATCGTCGGGTACGTCGGTGACCATCGGCCGGACGGGCAGCCGCTCGAGGTCGTGCTGGAGGGTCTGCGCCGGCTGGAGTACCGCGGGTACGACTCCGCGGGCGTCGCGCTCGTCCCGGGGGACGGCACCCTCGCGACCGCCAAGAAGGCCGGCAAGCTGGGCAACCTCGTCGCGCTCCTCGAGGAGCAGCCGCTGCCCGCCGCCTCGGCCGCGATCGGCCACACCCGGTGGGCGACCCACGGCGGCCCGACCGACGTCAACGCCCACCCCCACGTCGCCGGCCGCATCGCCCTGATCCACAACGGGATCGTCGAGAACTACGCCCTGCTCAAGGACGAGCTGCTGGCGGACGGCGCCGAGCTGCTCTCCGAGACCGACACCGAGGTGGTCGCGCACCTGCTGTCCCGCGCGTACGACGAGACCAAGGACCTCGGCGACGCGATGCGGCTGGTCGTGCGCCGGCTGCACGGCACGTTCACCCTGCTCGCCGTGCACGCCGACCACCCGGACACCGTCGTCGGCGCCCGGCACGACTCCCCGCTGGTCGTCGGGCTCGGCGAGGGCGCCAACTACCTCGGCTCCGACGTCGCCGCGTTCATCGCGCAGACCCGCCGGGCCCTCGAGCTCGCGCAGGACCAGGTCGTCGTCATCACGCCGCGCAGCGTGACCGTGACGGACTTCGACGGCAACGCCGCCGAGGGCCGCGAGTACGTCGTCGACTGGGACGCCGCCGCCGCCGAGAAGGGCGGGTTCCGCTCCTTCATGGAGAAGGAGATCGCGGACCAGCCGCAGGCCGTGCACGACACGCTGCTCGGGCGCACCGACACCCGGGGGCGCCTGGTCCTCGACGACATGAAGATCGACGAGTCCGTGCTGCGGTCGGTCGACAAGATCATCGTCATCGCGTGCGGCACCGCCGCCTACGCCGGCCACGTCGCCAAGTACGCGATCGAGCACTGGTGCCGCGTGCCCGTCGAGGTCGAGCTCGCGCACGAGTTCCGCTACCGCGACCCCATCGTCAACGCGCGCACGCTGGTCGTCGCGATCTCCCAGTCCGGCGAGACCATGGACACCCTCATGGCCATCCGGCACGCCCGCGAGCAGGGCGCCAAGGTGCTGGCGATCTGCAACACCCACGGGTCGACCATCCCGCGCGAGTCCGACGCGGCGCTCTACACGCACGCCGGCCCCGAGGTCGCGGTGGCGTCGACCAAGGCGTTCCTCGCGCAGATCACCGCCGCGTACCTGCTGGGCCTGTACCTCGCGCAGCTGCGGGGCAACAAGTTCGCGGACGAGATCGGCGAGATCCTCGAGGACCTGCGCGCCATGCCCGCCAAGATCCAGGAGGTCCTGGACCGCGCCGGCCGCGTCCGGGAGATCGCCCGCTGGATGGCCGACACCTCCTCCGTGCTGTTCCTCGGCCGGCACGTCGGCTACCCGGTGGCGCTCGAGGGCGCCCTCAAGCTCAAGGAGCTCGCGTACATCCACGCGGAGGGCTTCGCGGCCGGCGAGCTCAAGCACGGCCCGATCGCGCTCATCGAGCCCGGCCAGCCGGTGTTCGTCATCGTGCCCTCGCCGCGCGGCCGCGACTCGCTGCACTCGAAGGTCGTGTCGAACATCCAGGAGATCCGGGCCCGCGGCGCCCGCACGCTGGTCATCGCGGAGGACGGCGACGACGCGGTGAAGGCGTACGCGGACGAGGTGTTCTTCGTGCCGCAGAGCCCGACGCTGCTCGCGCCGCTGCTGTCCGTGGTGCCGCTGCAGGTGTTCGCGTGCGAGCTCGCGACCGCCCGCGGCCTCGACGTCGACCAGCCCCGCAACCTCGCGAAGTCCGTCACGGTCGAGTAGTGGAGCTGCGGGCCGCGCAGGCCGACGTCGAGGCGGTCTCCCGCGCCTACGCGCGCCTGCACGGCATCGAGCGGACCGACGACTGGCTGCTGCTCAAGCTCGGCGAGGAGGTCGGCGAGCTCACCCAGGCGTACCTCGCGGCGACCGGCCGGTCCCGGCGGCCCGTCGCGGAGGGCGAGGCCGCGGTGCGGGCCGAGCTCGCCGACGTCCTCGCGCACGTGCTGCTGCTCGCGACCCGGCTCGAGGTCGACCTGGACGCCGCCCTGGAGGAGAAGTGGGGCCGCTGGCGTCCCCTCGTCGAGGAGCAGGACCGCCCGTGATCGTCGGGGTCGGCATCGACGTCGTCGACGTCGCGCGCTTCATGGCGACGGTCGAGCGGGTGCCCGCGCTGCGGGAGCGGCTGTTCACGGCGGAGGAGCGTGACCTCGCCCCCTCGTCGCTGGCCGCGCGGTTCGCGGCCAAGGAGGCCATCGCGAAGGCCCTCGGCGCGCCGGGCGGCATGTCGTGGCAGGACGCGACCGTGCGTCGCGTCCCCGGCGGGCCGCCGGAGGTCGAGGTGGTCGGCACGGTCGCGGCGCGGGCGGCCGAGCTCGGCGTCGCACGGTTCCACCTGTCGATCTCCCACGACGCGGGCATCGCCTCCGCGATGGTGGTCGCCGAGTCCGCCTGACCCGGCCCGCGCCTCGCGCGCGCCGCCGAGAGGCCAGGACACGCCCGAGTTCGCGCTCTCGCGTCGGCATGTCCTGGCTTCTCGACGCCGCGCAGCGCGCGCGTGCGCTGTGCGTGCCCGCGCTCTGCACGTGCGTG